>DATKHY010000008.1 GCA_035544215.1 Candidatus Binatia bacterium
GTATCCCATCGGCGAGTGACGGTCTTCCGCTCTCCGGCCGAGTCGCGTACGGGCGTGGGCGGAGGACGCGATGGACAGGACGCGCACGGCGGATGGGCGACGGCGGTGGGAAGTCTGGGGTGAGCCGGAAGCGAGGGAGGCGCTTTCGGAGCTCGCCGATTCGGGCGAGAGGATCGCGCAGTACGCTCGGCGGCGAGGCGTCTCTGAGCAGCGCATCTACTACTGGAAGAAACGCATTGCGCAGACCGCGGCCCCTACGTTCGTGGCAGTCCCCCTCACCGCGACCCGAGCAGGGCAAATCGAGATCTGGGCCGCCGGCGTTACCATTCGCGTTCGCGAGGACCTGGACTCGGAGCGACTGGCCAACATCCTGGACGTTGTGGTGCAGCGTGGTCGCGGATGTTGACGCTGCCCCCGGGAGTGCGCGTGTTCGTAGCGACCGCTCGGGTCGACGGGCGCAAGGGGATGGATGGGCTCTCGGCGCTCGTGCGCTCCCAGTTCGCCGAGGACCCGCTGTCGGGTAGGATGTATGTTTTCTTTTCGCGTCGCGCGGATCGAGTCCGCGTTCTCTATTATGACCGCGACGGCTACGTACTGGTAACCAAGCGGCTCGAGAGAGGCACCTACCGCATTCCATGGCCCGCCGAGCAGGGGCGAGTGGTGATCGAGGCCGCTGAGCTGCTCTTGGTGCTTGAAGGTATCGATGTTCGTGGAGCTCGTCGTCGCGAACGCTGGTCGCCACGTTCGGATAGGGGTGCACTTCCTACTTTGTGAGATCGATCTTCATGCTGCGAGATCGAATTGTCTTTCCATGTCTCGCGTGCTTCGGCAAAGAAGATATCGCCGTGTCCGCGCCGAGCGAGAAGGTGCCGCCGATCACCAGCGCGATCGATCCCGATCTCGACGTGGTGCGCACGTTCATCGCGGACAGGATCGCCCGGGGCGCCATCGCCGCGCTGGTCGCCGCGATCGTCGCGCTACTCGCCAGGATGCGCGACCTCAACACCGAGCTGATGAAAAAGCTCGCTAGCAAGTCGCGCAAGCGCCCACCCAACGAAGCGATGCGGCGCTTGCAGATGGAGCTGCCGCTGCTCTGCACGGCGGCGGCCAATGACCGAAAGCCCGCGTTGCCCTCGGAGAAGAAGCCGAAAAAGCGTGGGGCTAACAAGCCCACGGCTCACGGCCGTCCTCTGCTGCCGGCGCATCTACCGCGCGTTGCCAACGTCCTGCTGGTTGCCGACGCCGAGCGCAAGTGCCCGTGGTGTGACGTCGAGGTCGCGCAAATCTGCATCAAGACAACGGCCGAGAAGCTCGATGTCGAGCCGTCGAAATTCATCGTCTCGCAGACGAAAGTCGAGACGTGTGCCTGTCCGCGCTGCCATCAGTACGTCGTGACGGCGCCCACGCCCGACCAGGTCGTCGATCGCGGCATCCTCGGCGACGAGTTGCTCGTTCACGCTCTGGTGGACCACTACCAAGACGCCGTTCCCTGGGAGCGCATGGAGCGCAACGCCCGGCAACAGGATGTACCCCTGGCAGCCAACACGCTGGCGTCATCGGTCGGCAAGCTCATCGATCTGTTCGACCCGGTGGTCGGCCATATTCGCGAGAAGTGCTTGTCCTCGGCCTTCACGGCGCTCGATGCGACACGCATGCCCGTGCTCGATCCGCTGCATCCGCTTGGCATCAAGAGCGGCGCGCTCTGGCTCATCGAGGGCGACCACCGCTACGCGTGCTTCTTGTACGCTCCGAGCGCGCACGCCGACCACCTCAAGAAGTTCTTCCAGGGGCGTACCCTCGGCAGCGTGATGTGCGACGGCTCGCCCACCAACAACTGCGTCGAGAAAGACGCTGGCGGCCGTCGCGGAGGGTGCAACGCACACGGCCGGCGCGGCCTGGTCGAAGCTCTTCGTCGCGGCGACGCGCGCGCCGTCGAGGGTCTGGAGCTCTACGCGAAGATCTTTCACGTCGACGCTGAGTCCAAGCGCCTCGGCGAGACCATCGCGCAGCGCTTCGAGCGGCGACAGCGCGAGAGCGCGCCCGCAGCCGCCGAGCTGCGTGCCTGGGTCGACTTGCGCAGCGGTGACGTCGAGCCCAAAAGCGTTCTCGGACAAGCCCTCGGCTACCTCGCTCGGCAGTGGCCGCGCCTGACGGCGTTCCTTCGTGATCCGCTAATGGTGCTGACCAACAACGAGGTCGAGGGCGGCCTTCGTACCTGGGTTCTGAATCGCAAAACCTGGCTCTTTGTCGGACATGAGCTTAGCGCTCGGCGCGCCGCCGACGCACTCACGCTCATCCGCACCTGCAACAAGATGGGCATCAACCCGCGCGCCTACCTGCGCGATACCCTCGCGAAGATCTTGGCCGGCGAGAAGAGCCTCCAGGCGCTGCTGCCCGAGACCTACGCCGCATCGTGCGCCGAGCGCGCGCCCCCCATCGCGGCGTAGACGGCGAGGGCTGACACGCCGAAGCGGACGTGCTTGGCTGCGGCGCCGATGCTGCCGCTCGAGGGAACGCTGCTGGAGAAGTTGCGAAAGATCGAGGCGCTTCACGCCGGTACCAACGTTGACGGCGAGCGTGAGGCTGCGCGTCGCGCCGCCGAGCGCATTCGCGCCCGACTCGCTGAGCTTCGCGGGCGCGAACAGGACCAGGAGCTCTTCTACTCGCTCCCCGACCCCTGGAAACGCAAGCTCTTCGTCGCCCTCTGCCGACGCTATGGGCTCAGCCCGTACCGCGAGCGCGGGCGGCGCCACAGCACTGTCATCGTCCGTGCCCCCAAGGTGTTCCAGCAAGCAACCTTATGGCCGGAGTTCCTCGCGCTGTCCCAGGAGCTCCATGCACACCTCAATGAGCTGACCGAGAGAGTCATCCGCGAGGCCATCAACGACGATCTCAGCGAGGCCACCGAGCGAGCCGCGCCCAAGGCGCTGCCCCACGCCAACGGCGGGTGACCGCTACGATCACACCACCGGCCACGTCAACTCCGTCACTCGCCGATGGGATACGGTACACGGACTGCTGCTGCCGGCACTTCACGCAAGTGCGGTCGCTTGACGCTGCCTTTCCCCGAACCTAGCCTCCGCGGGTACATTGCGCAGAGCCCGTCGTTGCAGATGACCACCCAGCCGATCGACCAGCGCTCCGCCGCAGAGCGAAACACAGCCATCTACGATCGGTTCTGGGAAGACGCGCCGGACTACGTTCGCTACCACCCAGGAGCGCGCCACCGCCGACGTCTGATTCTTCGCGCCGTTGGGCGGTCCCCTTACGCATCGGTGCTCGACGTCGGCTGCGGCGACGGAACGCTTCTCCGGCAGGTGCGGCGTGCGCGTCCGGACGTCGCCGTGTGGGCAGGGGCGGACCTTTCAGCATCGCAAGTAGAACGAAACAAGAGTCGATTGGCCGACGTCGACTTCTACGCGCTGGATATCCAGAAGGCCGCGCTCGAGCGGACCTTCGATCTCGTGCTGTGCAGCGAAGTGATCGAACACCTCGACGATCCCGTCGCGGCCATCCGTCACCTCGCATCGATGCTGAACCCCGGCGGACGACTCGTCCTGACGTGTCCCACGGGAACGGTTTACGCGACAGAGAAGCATTTCGGCCACGTGCGTCATCCGACGCGCGGCTGGCTCGAGCAGGAGACCGTTGCCGCAGGACTCCGGGTCGCCTCTCTTCAATGCTGGGGATGGCCGCTCTACGGTCTGCTGAAGTGGGCAACGAACGTCAACGCGAACTGGGCGCTCCGCAATTTTGCAGACGGACGCTATTCGACCGCCGCAAAGCTCGTCTCGAGCAGCCTTTACTGGACGAACTTCCTCAACAAGCCCGACGATGCGCGCGGATGCCAGCTGATTGGCGTGTTCGAGAAGGCACCGTAGCCGTGCAGGACAGAGCTCGCGACGCGCTGCGCCGCGCGGCGACGGCGATCTACGTCCTTTGCTGGCCGATCGACCCACGACGGCAGCTCTTCTGGCGACTCCTCCTCTTCGGGGGTCTCGGGTTTCGCGTTTATTCGGTCCTCGTCCTTCGAAATCCGATGACCTCGATCTTTTCGG
>DATKHY010000009.1 GCA_035544215.1 Candidatus Binatia bacterium
GAGAGTCAGCGGCAGAAGCGGTTGTCGACTTTCAAAAACGCTTGGTCCACTGCCTTCGCGTTCGGTGAGCGGAGGCGCGAAGCGCCGTATTTGTCATCCTGAGCGGAGGCGCGAAGCGCCGCAGTCGAAGGACGCAGTAGCCACGCAGTCCTGAGCGAGCGTAGCGAGACGAAGGACGGATAGTGTTCAAAGGCTGGCGCTTTGCCGTCCTTCGACTCGCTCCGCTCGCTCAGGACTGCGACTGCTAACCCGCCCTTCGACTGCGCTCGGCTGCGCCTCGCTTCGCTCAGGATGACACGGGGAGAGTCAGCGGCAGAAGCGGTTGTCGACTTTCAAAAACGCGTGGCCCACTTCGGTCCCTTGGCCGTTCACTCCGTCGAACTCGACGTTCGCGCCGCCGCAAGCCTCCCCGGATGTGATCCGCCACTGCGTCTGGCTGCTGCCTTCGCGTTCCGCGTTGTAGCAATTCTTGTGGTTGAGGCATCCGTTCAGCTGGCCTAGGTAGGAGTTGACGACGTGCGGACCGCTAACGGTCACTACGATACCCGCCTTCGTCTGCCTCGTCAGCTTAATCACACACGGCGTAACTTTGACGCCGCCCGTGCCACCGCAACGTCCCGCAGGCAACGCCGCCGGCGCAAGGTTTGCGGGGATTTGAGAGGACTGTTGTCCCGACATACATGCGGCCAGCATCGAAAGGCTCGCTGCCGCTGCCATGACGTTCACTCGCAAGAACATCGTATGGACTCCTCACGCTGGGGGCTATCGCAAGTGCGACGTGCCGGCTGCGTCATCCTTTCCTTCGACTGCGCCGCTAGGCGGCGCGCTCAGGATGACAAAGCGGGCTACACCTCCATAACGACTGGGATGACGACCGGGCGCCGCTTCGTCCTCGAGTGCACGGAACCGGCCAGAGCACTGCGAATGTGCTCCTTCACCGTGTTCACGTCGCGCATCGCGTCCACCGAGATTCCTTCCATCATGGTCACCAGCTCCGCGCGCAGTTCGTCGAGTACCCCATCGGCCTCGGGAAGATAAAAGACGCCGCGCGAGATGAGGTCGGGACCTGCGATGACCCGCGCCTCTTCGCTATCGATCGCGACGACGACCATGATGATGCCGTCGTTGGAGAGCGCCTTGCGGTCGCGCAGCACCGCCTCGCCGATGTCACCGATGCCCGAGCCATCGACGAAAACGTGGCCGCCGTACGTCTTGCCAATCTTGTCGCCGTATTCGTGCGTAAACTCCAGCACGTCTCCGTTCTCTACCACGAAGACGTTGCCGGCCTCGACTCCCGTCTGCACCGCCAGCCCTCCGTGCGCGGCGAGCATGCGATACTCCCCGTGCACCGGGACGAAGAACTCCGGCCGCACCAGGTTGAGCATGAGCAGCAGCTCTTCTTGGGACGCGTGCCCCGACACGTGCGAGCGGCCGTCGGTGCCGTGAATGACCGTCGCGCCGAGCTTGCAGAGATTGTTGATCGTCCGATGCACGCTCTTCTCGTTGCCGGGAATCGGGGTCGCGCTGATCACGACCGTGTCGCCCGGCACGATTCGGAACTGCTTGTGATCGCGCACCGACATGCGCGCGAGGCCGCTCATCGGCTCTCCTTGCGCGCCGGTCGTCATCACGACGATCCTCTCGGGCGGATATTGATCGACGTCTTCGATCTTGATCGTCGTGTCGGGGGGAATGCGCAGGTCGCCGAGCGACCCCGCGAAGTGCACGACGTTCCGCATGGACCGGCCGAGGAACGCGACCTTGCGGTCGAATCGCACCGCGTGGTCAACCGTCTGCTGGATCCGCGGCACGTTCGACGCGAACGAAGCGATGACGATGCGTCCCTTAGCGTGCGAGAAGATCGATGTGAACGCCTCTCCGACGATGCGCTCCGAGAGCGTGTGGCCGGGCCGCTCGGCGTTCGTCGAATCCGAGAGCATGCAGAGCACGCCCTCGTCGCCCACGCGCGCGATGCGGGCGAAGTCGGCAGGCTTGCCATCGATCGGCGTCTGATCGAATTTGAAATCGCCGGTGTGAAAGACCGTACCCACCGGCGTGCGCACCGCCAGCGCGCACGCACCCGCCACCGAGTGGTTCACGTGGATGAACTCGGCCTCGATCTCGCCGTAGCGCACGCGGTCGCCCGGCTTGACCGGCGTAAACTGAGCTTCGCCGAGATGCTGCTCGCGCGATTTCGCTTTGATCAGCGCGATCGTCAGCGGCGTCGCGACGATGGGCGTGTCGCGAAATTCCTTCGCGAAGTACGGAATGCCGCCGATGTGATCCTCGTGCCCGTGGGTCACGAGCAGCGCTCGCAGCTTGTGCGCGCGTTCGCGCACGTACGTGAAGTCGTTGATGACGATGTCGACGCCGTACATCTCTTCGTCCGGGAACATCAGGCCGCAGTCCACGACGATGAGATCGTCGTTCGTCTCGATCGCGGTCATGTTGCGCCCGATCTCGCCGCAGCCGCCGAGCGGCACGACGCGTACGTAGGGTTGCGAGGGCGGTGCGGGAACGGCCAGGGCGTCGGAGCTCACGAGCGGTGCTTTTGCCCTTTATCCTTGCTCCCCCGCGCGCACGCCGTGAATTGCGGGGCGGAGGTTGCTCATGATCAACGCCTTCGCCCTGGTCTCGATCCTGCTCTGCGCGCGACCCGTCGCCTCGCCGTCCCCAAGCGCCGCGCCCATCGCGCCGGCCTCGCTGCCGCTCTCCCCCGACGCGCTCTACTCGCGGCGCGCGCTACGCCGCGCCAAGATCCTCATTCAAATGCGCATGCTGCAGTTTCGCGAGGAGCGCCTGGAGTGCGTTCGCGCGGCACTCTTGCGGCAGTTGCCGCCCGCACTGCGGCCTGCGGAGCCCACAACCTGGACCGCCGCTGAGAACGCTTGCTTGCCGGCGCGATGACACCATCTGCGACTTTTTTCCGTTTAGCGGGTAGATGCTGGAAGAAAACCCCTTCAACCTTACGGAATACGCTTGAGATGGTGAGAAATCGAATACTGCCCACGCTGATCGTGGGTCTTGTGGGTGCCGTTATCGGCAGCTTCCTTATGATGCTCTACGCGAGCAGTCACTTCGGCGGCGCGACCGGCCCCGATCGCACTCCGCCCGCCGTGGCCGCGGTTCCGCTCAGCGGTGTCAGCGACCAAGATCGCATCGTCAGTGCGGTCAAGCGCACGAAGTCGTCGGTCGTGGCGATCACCGAACAGGTGAACGGCCAGCAAGTCATCCCGGCGGATCCATTCTTCCAACAGTTCTTCGGCGGCCAGGGCCCCGGAATCGTGCAGCCCTACCGGGGCGAGGCGTCGGGTTCCGGCTTCGTCATTGACGGGCAGGGCGACATCGTCACCAACGCGCACGTGTTGCAGCCGCCCAGCGGCGGACACGTGACGAAGCTTACGGTGGTGTTCGCGAACGGCGACCACGTGCCGGCGCACGTCCTGGCCTATAACCTCGCGGCCGACGTGGGCATCCTCAGGGTTGACGGCTACTCCAAGCTTCCGCCTCCGCTGCAGTTGGCTGATTCCAGCCGGCTCGAGCAGGGCCAGTGGGCGATTGCGATCGGCGAGCCGTTGCAGCTTCAGCAGACGGTGACCGTGGGCGTCGTCTCGGCGTTCAACCGCCAGGAGCCGATCCCCACGGAAAACGGCGGCGAGATCGACTTCAAGGGCCTGCTCCAGACCTCGGCCCCGATCAACCCCGGTAACTCCGGCGGCCCGCTTATCGACATCGACGGCCAAGTGATCGGCATGAACCAGTCCACGGTCAAGTCCGCCTACGCACAGGGCATCGGATTCGCGATTCCATCGAACACCGTGCGCACCGTCGTGGCCGCACTCGAGAAGAACCCGGGCGCCCACCAGGGCACCGACACGGGCTTCCTCGGTATCTACATGGCCGAGCTGACCGCGGGCGTCAAGAACCAGATCGGCTACTCGGGCGCCAGCGGCGTCGCCGTCCAGCAGGTCTTCTCCGGCTCGCCTGCCGACCAGGCCGGCATTCAGCCGGGCGACGTCATCCTCCAGGCCGACGGCAAGTCGTTCGACAACACGAAGGCGCTCCGCGACTACATCGGCGCGAAGAAGCCGGGCGACACAATCCGGCTGAACGTCTGGTCCCAGGGCATGAAGAAGTTCGTGGCGATCAAGCTGGGCGAGGCGCCCGCGGAGCAGCCAGTCTCGGCCGAGCAGCAACAGCAGCAGCCCGAGGAACAACAGCCCTAGCAAAAATCCTTACCGGGAAGCGCCGTAGGCGTTTGTCATCCTGAGCGGAGCCGCGAAGCGGCGGAGTCGAAGGGCGAAAGGGGGCCCTGCAACTGCGGGCCCCCGCTTCTGTGTCTTCGGGGGTAGAACAACTTGGCCGCGCATCGGGTATGATGTTGCGGTATCCCAATTCCGATCCGTTCGTAAGCGGCAAGGCCCCGCCGGCGGTGCGGCGCACGGCTTCAAACCTCGGCCTGCGCGACGCGACCCCACGGCACAGCTGGTCCAGAGCGATCGGGCAAATCTAAGGAACGAGGTAAAGAGTTTCATGGCTAAGACGGTCGGCATCGACCTGGGCACGACGAATTCCGTCGTGGCCGTAATGGAGGGCACGCAGCCCGTCGTAATTCCCAACGCCGAGGGGTCACGCACGACGCCTTCGGTCGTCGCATTTACGAAGACCGGCGAGCGTCTCGTGGGACAGCTCGCAAAACGTCAGGCAATCACCAACCCGGATCGCACGATCAGCTCGATCAAGCGCCACATGGGTGAGGCCGACTATAACGTCAAGATCGACGGCAAGGATTACACGCCGCAAGAGATCTCGGCGATGATTTTGCAAAAGCTCGTGAACGACGCGAGCAACTATTTGGGCGAGCGCGTGACCAAGGCGGTCATCACGGTCCCCGCATACTTCAACGATTCCCAGCGACAGGCGACGAAGGATGCCGGCAAGATCGCCGGCCTCGACGTCCTGCGCATCATCAACGAGCCGACGGCCGCCGCGCTGGCCTACGGCCTCGAAAAGAAGGGCAACGAGACGATCCTCGTCTGGGACCTCGGCGGCGGAACGTATGACGTTTCGATCCTCGAGGTCGGCGACGGCGTCTTCGAGGTGAAGGCCACGAACGGCGACACGCGTCTCGGCGGCGACGACTACGATCATCGCATTGTCGACTGGCTGGTCGATCAGTTCCGGCGCGATCAAGGCATCGACCTGAGTAAGGACAAGCAGGCGATGCAGCGGCTCACCGAGGCCGCGGAGAAGGCCAAGATCGAGCTCTCGTCGGTCGTGCAGACCACGATCAACCTGCCATTCATCACGGCCGATCAAGAGGGCCCCAAGCATCTCGATTACACGCTGACGCGTGCGAAGTTCGAGGAGCTGACCAGCGATCTGACCGATCGCTGCGTGGGACCGTTCCGCAACGCCATCGCCGACGCCAAGCTCGACGTCTCGAAGATCGATGAGGTCATCATGGTCGGCGGCGCGACGCGCATGCCGGTCATTCAGGAGCTCGTCCGCAAGCTGACGGGCAAAGAGCCGAACCTCACCGTCAATCCGGACGAGGTCGTGGCAATCGGCGCCGCCATCCAGGCCGGCGTGCTGTCGGGTGAAGTTCGCGACGTCGTTCTGCTGGACGTCACGCCGCTCTCGCTCGGGCTCGAGACGCTCGGCGGCGTAATGACGCGGCTGATCGACCGCAACACGACGATACCAACGAAGAAATCGCAGATCTTCACGACCGCAGAGGACGGTCAGACGTCGGTAGACATCCACGTGCTCCAAGGCGAGCGCCAAATGGCGGCCGACAACAAGACGCTCGGCCGATTCCGGCTGGAGGGCATCCCGGCGGCGCCGCGCGGCGTGCCGCAGATCGAAGTCACGTTCAACATCGACGCCAACGGCATCGTCAACGTCAGCGCCAAAGACCTCGGCACCGGTAAGGAACAGGCGATCACGATCACGGCTTCGACGAACCTCACCAAGGAGGAAGTCGAGCGCATGGTGCGCGACTCCGAGCTGCAGGCCGCGGCCGACAAGCAAAAACGCGAGGAGGCAGAGGTCCGCAACAGTGCCTCGAGCCTCATCTACTCGACCGAGAAGTCCCTCAAGGAGGTCGGCGATAAGCTCGACGCAACCGCGCGCGGCGAGGTCGAGAACGCGCTCGCGGAGCTCAAGCGCGTCAGCGAAAACGGCACCGTCGCCGAGATCAAACCGGCGATCGACGCCTTGCAACAGGCGAGTTACAAGATGGCCGAGCTGCTCTACAAGGCCGCGTCGCCGCAAGGCGAGCACGCGACCGCGGGCGACGGGGCGGCCACCGGTAACGGCGCTTCGGCCGGCGCGGGCGCCGCGGGCGGTGAAGACGTCATCGACGCGGAGTTCAAGGAAGCTCAGTAAACGCCGAGCCTGTCGATGTCTAACGATCCGTTGTTGAAGACCGAAGCCGGCGAGGCCGAGATCGAAGACGCCGCGGCGCAGCCCTCCCTCGAGGAGCGGCTCGCCGCGGCGAACGCTCGCGCCGACGAAAACTACGAAAAGTTCCTGCTGGCTACGGCAGACTTCGATAACTTCAAGAAGCGCCTGTCGCGCGACGTCGATGTGATGGTTTCGTCGCGACGGCGAATGCTTCTGGAGCGCATCTTGCCCGTGTTGGACAACCTCGAACGCGCGCTGCAGTCCAACGCCGAGGGCGAGTCGTTGCGCGGTGGTCTCGAACAGACGCTGCGCGGTTTCGAGGCCGTCCTCGCGAGCGAGGGCGTCAAGTCGATCGAGATCAAGGGCGAGCCGTTCGATCCCCGCGTCGCCGAGGCGATCGGGACGTCTGACACCGACGGCGTCGCCGAGGACACCGTCGTCGCCGTTACTCAAAAGGGTTACACACTCGGCGACGAGCTGCTGCGGCCGGCCAAGGTTATCGTCGCCAAGCATTCGCGCGAATGAATTTCAAGGACTACTATTCGATCTTGGGCGTTCCGAAGAACGCTGCCGAGAAAGATATCAAGTCCGCCTACCGCAAGCTCGCGCGCAAGTGGCATCCCGACGCTAACCCTAAGAACGCCAAAGAGGCCGAGGAGAAGTTCAAAGCGATCGCCGAGGCCTACGAGGTTCTGGGCGACCCGGAGAAACGAAAGAAGTACGACGTTCTCGGGCCGAATTGGCAGCAGGCCGCTCAGCAGGCCGAGCAACAACGGCGCTACCGCACGACGGTCGACGGTCGGGAGTTCGAGTTCGATCTCGGCGGACCCGAAGGCCCGAGCGGCTTCTCCGATTTCTTCGACGTGTTCTTCTCGGGAATCGGGCGCCGGCAGACGGCTTCCGGACCGGGATTCGCACGCCCCGGACAGGATCTCGAAACGACGATCGAGCTCAACTTGCGCGACGTCTACGACGGCGGCAAGAAGGCCGTCTCGCTGCAGATCGAGGATCTGTGCCCGCGCTGCCACGGTACCGGCACCGAAGGCGGGCACCTGTGCCCGGTGTGCCACGGCACCGGACGCGTGCTGCTCAACAGACGCTTCGAAGTCACGATCCCCAAGGGCATCGGTGAGGGCCAGCGCATTCGGCTCTCCGGTCAGGGCGGCGCCGGAATCAACGGCGGTCCCAACGGCGACCTCTATCTGATCGCCAGGCTGCTGGAAGATCCGACGTACAAACGGAAGGGCGACGACCTCTACGTCGATCTTCCCGTCAGCATCTACGATCTCGTGCTCGGCGGCGACGTCAACGTTCCGACGCTGAGCGGCCAGGTCGCGATGACCATCCCGGCAGGAACGCAGAACAATCGCCTGCTCCGCCTCTCCGGGCGCGGAATGCCGCAAGTTAAAGGCAAGGGTAGCGGCGATCAATACGTCCGCTTAATCGGGCAGCTTCCGCAGAATCTCTCGGACAAAGAGAAGAAGCTGTTCAAAGAGCTGTCGAGCTTGAGAAACGGTAAGGCCTGATCGGCTGAGCGCAGGACACGATGTCTCCGTGACGCTCTCCTCTGCGGTCCGGGCAACCTGGGGTCGCCGAAAGGGGTTTATCGAAGAACCCATACCCCTATCCGCATCAGGAGAAATCCGTGATTAAAGAGATTGCATTTACCGCGTATCCGGCGAAGGACGTCGCCGGTCTGCGCAAGTGGTACGAAGACAAGCTCGGGCTCAAGTTCAGCAGTCCCTACGAAGAAGACGGCGTCGAGAAATACAATGAGGCCAACGTGGGCGGTGGCTACTTCAGCGTTCTGTGGAACGAGTGGGTCGACCGTGAGCCAGGGAGCGCGTCCGGCGTCGTATTCGAGGTGGAGAACATCGATGACGCGGTTGCGAACCTGCGCGGAAAAGGCGTAGACGTTGAGGACGTGTACGACACGCCGGTTTGTAGGCTCACTTCCTTTACCGATCTCGAAGGCAATAAGGTTTCGCTGCACCAAATAACGGTTCCGCACTAGCCTCACATGATGGCCGGCCACGGGCTGATGTGGTCGAACATCTATCAGCCCGATAAACCGAAAGTCAGGCGCCGCGTCGACTGGAAGCGGATGGCAGCGCTTTTCGCACCGTATTGGCGCCAGCAAGCCACCGTTCTCGCGTGCATCGTCGCCGTCGCGGCGCTCGGCTTGGTTCCCGGCTTCATAATCGCGCACATCATCGATGCCGCCATCCCGCGGCGCAATCTGACGATGCTCGGCATCGACGTGGCCGTTATACTCGGCTCGGCGCTGCTCGCGGCCGCGATCGGCGTGCTCCAGGGCTTCCTGAACTCGGTGGTCGGCGAAGGCATCATGCGCGACATCCGCACGAACCTCGTCGCGCATCTCCATCGCATGCCGCTCGACTTCTTCACCGGCACGAAGACCGGCGAAATCATGAACCGCGTCAGCAATGACGTGGACAACGTCGACAACGTCGTCACCGGAACGCTGACGACGATCGTGACCAACGTCGTGCTGATCGTGACGACGCTCATCGCGATGTTCGTGTGGGACTGGCGGCTGGCGCTGATCTCGGTCGTCATCGTGCCGCTGATGGTGCTCCCGCTCGGCCCGGTCGGCCGGCGCATGTACCACATCCGCAAGCAGACTCGCGAGAAGCGCGACGAGATCGAGTCCATCACGCAAGAGACGCTCTCGATCTCCGGCATCACGCTGATCAAATCGTTCGCGCGCGAGGCGTACGAGCGGGCGCGCTTCTACCGCGCCGGCACTCGCCTCATGCAGCTCGAGATCGATCTCGCGATGGTGGGCCGCTGGTTCATCGCGTCCGTCACGGCGATGGTCGTCGTCGGCCCCGCGCTGGTCTGGTTCGGCGGCGGATGGCTCGCCGTCATGTCGACGCTGAAGGTCGGCGTCATCGTCGCCTTCGTCTCGTTCATCCAGGGGCGACTATACGGCCCGGCGGCCACGCTCGCCGGGATCCAGGTGCAGATCGTCAGCGCACTGGCCGTCTTCGAGCGCATCTTCGATTACCTCGACATGAAGCCCGAAGAGTACGACCCGCCCGGCGCCGTCACGCTGCCGGCCGTCACGGGCGACATCCGCTTCGACAACGTCGTGTTCTCCTACGACGGAACGCGCGACGTGCTCAACGGCGTGTCGTTCCACGTGCGTCCCGGCGAGGTGGCGGCGTTCGTCGGCCCGTCGGGCGCCGGAAAGACGACGATCACGGCGCTCGTTCCGCGCTTCTACGATCCGCAACAAGGGAGCGTGCTGGTCGACGGACACGACGTGCGCACGGTGACGCTGGACTCGTTGCGGCGCGACATCGGCATCGTGACGCAGGAAACCTATCTGTTCCACGACACCGTTGCGAACAATCTGCGCTACGGCAAGCCCGACGCTGCCGACGCGGACATCGAGGCCGCGGCGCGCGCGGCCAACATCGCCGACTTTATCGCGTCGCTCCCAGCCGGCTACGAAACGATGGTCGGCGAGCGCGGCCACAAGCTGTCGGGCGGCGAGCGTCAGCGCCTGGCGATCGCGCGCGTGCTGCTCAAGGACCCGCGCATCCTAATCCTCGACGAGGCCACGAGCTCGCTCGACTACGAGAGCGAGGCCGCCATACAAAAGGCGCTCGAGATCGTGATGCGCGGACGAACCAGCCTCGTAATCGCGCACCGTCTCTCCACCGTGCTCGCCGCCGACGTCATCTTCGTCGTCGACGAGGGGCGCATCGTAGAGTCAGGGCGCCACGCGACGCTGCTCGCCCGCGGCGGCCTCTACGCTCGACTCTATCGCACGCAGTTCAACGACCTGTCCGCCTAAGGCGGCCGGCGCTACTGCGCGTACTCGATTCCGAGGTTGACCTCGTTGATCGCGTCTTTGATGTAGTTGATCGCGTTGGCGCGATGTCCGCCCTTGTTAGTCGACGCCGATTCGAGCTCGTTGAGCGCGTAGTTGAGATAGGTGCGAGCCTGCGTCATGCGGGGCTGCGACGCCAGCACCGTGCCGGCTCCGACGAAGCCGAAGAATACCGCGAAGACCAGCGCCGACGCGCCCAAACGCAGCTTGGAAATATACATCGCGAATTTACCTCCTTAGCAGAAAGAAAACGAGTTACGTTGGGATGTCCATGACCATGGGGGCGACGGGGACGTGTAGTTTTGGTTCCGTTGCAGCCTGGATCTCCTCGACCGTAACGCCGGGCGCAACCTCGCGCAGGATCAATCCTTCGCTGCCGACATCGATCGTGCCGAGATCGGTGATGATGCGCTGGACGACGCGCCGGCCCGTGAGCGGGAGCGAACACTTGCGCACGATCTTGTGGGCGTTCCCCTTGGCGACGTGCTCCATCATGACGATCACGCGCTTTGCCCCGTGCACGAGGTCCATCGCGCCACCCATCCCCTTGACCATCTTTCCCGGAATCATCCAGTTCGCGAGGTCGCCATGCTCGGAGACCTGCATCGCGCCGAGCACGGCAAGATCGATGTGGCCGCCGCGGATCATGCCGAACGACAGCGCGGAGTCGAAGAACGACGCGCCGGGAAGCACCGTGACCGTCTCCTTGCCGGCGTTGATCAGGTCCGCGTCCTCCTCTCCCTCGTACGGATACGGGCCCATGCCCAAGATGCCGTTCTCGCTCTGCAGCGTTACCGTCACGTCGGACGGGACGTAGTTCGGGATCAGCGTCGGCAGGCCGATGCCCAAGTTCACGTACTGACCGTCGCGCAACTCCTGCGCGACGCGCGCCGCCAGTTGAGTTCGTGTTAGTGCCACGACTTTGTCATCCTGAGCCTGTCATCCTGAGCCTGTCGAAGGACGCGTCGTGACTCGCTCGATGCGTTTTCCCTGCGGCCCAACGTGCACGATGCGCTGCACGAACACGCTCGGCAGGTGCACCGTCTCGGGATCGAGCGCGCCCGGCTCGACCAGCTCCTCGACCTCCGCGATGCTGATCTTGCCCGCCATCGCGCAGAGCGGATTGAAGTTGCGCGTCGCTTTGTGGAAGATCAGGTTCCCGCTGCGATCGCCGACCGATGCCCGCACCAGCGCGTAGTCGCAGACGATTCCCGTTTCCAATACGTACTCGCGGCCGTTGAACGCGCGCGTCTCCTTCTTCGGCGACGCGATCGCGACGCCGCCGTCCGGCGTATGCAGCCACGGCAAACCACCCTCTGCTATCAGGGTGCCGTCGCCTGCCGGCGTGTAGAAGGCCGGAATGCCGCAGCCGCCGGCGCGCAGACGCTCCGCGAGCGTGCCTTGGGGAACGAGCTCGACCTCGAGCTCGCCGCGCAGATATTGGCGCTCGAACTCCCGGTTCTCGCCGACGTACGAGCCGGTGGTCCGGCGTATCCGCTTGTGGTCCAGCAGCACTCCCAGGCCCCAGCCGTCGACCCCGCAGTTGTTCGAAACCGTCACGAGGTCGGTGGCGCCCTGCTCCAGCAGCGCCTCGATTAGGTTGTGTGGAATCCCGTTGAGCCCGAAGCCGCCGACCGCGATGGAGGCTCCGTTCGGAATGTCGGCGACCGCCTCGGCGCAGGAGGCGTAGACCTTCTCCATGGCGCCCTAATGCGCCGACGGAACGAGCGCCGCCTCCGTGGAACGAACTCGGTATGACGATGGCACCGACTCAGCTAGAAACCAACGACGAAGAGTCAATGATCCTCGCGGTCGTCCGCGAGCTCGTCGCCGAAAAAGTCGCGCCGCGAGCCGCCGCGATCGACGCTTCCGGCGAGTTCCCGTGGGACATCAAGGAACTGTTCGCGCAGAACGACCTGCTCGGCATCCCGATTCCGGCCGATTACGGGGGACTCGGCGGAACGTTCCTCACCTACGTTAAGGTCGTGGAGGAGATCGCGAAGGCGTGCGCGTCCAGCGCGCTGATCGTCGCGGTGCAGGAGCTGGGCATGCTGCCGATCGTCATCGGCGGCAGCGACGAGCAGAAACACCGCTTCCTTCCCAAGATCGCGTCGGGCGAGCACCTCGTCGCCTACGCGCTCACCGAGGTGTCGAGCGGCTCGGACGCGCTCGGCTCGATGCGCACGCGCGCCGAGAAGCGCGGCGACGCCTACCTGCTGAATGGCCAGAAGATTTGGATCACCAACGGCAGCGTGGCGGACGTCGTGTGCGTATTCGCCGTCACCGATCCGTCAGCGGGATCGCGCGGCGTCACGGCGTTCGTCGTGGAGAAAGGCAGGCCCGGCTTCTCCGTCGGCAACGTCGAGAAAAAAATGGGCATCCGCGGATCTCCCACCGTCGAGCTCGTCTTCGAAGATTGCGAGATTCCGGCGGCCAATCGACTCGGCGCCGAGGGCGAGGGTTTCAAGATCGCGATGAAGGTGCTCGACAAGTCCCGGCCCGGCATCGCCGCACAAGCGCTCGGCATCGCAGCCGGCGCGCTCGACTACGCGGCGAATTACGCGAAGGAGCGCATTGCGTTCGGCAGGCCCATCGGACAGCATCAGGGCGTCGGGTTCATGCTCGCCGACATGAAGACGGAGGTCGAGGCGGCGCGCCTTCTGCTCTACGAGGCGGCTCGTCGCTGCGACGCCGGGACGCCCGACGTCACACTGTGGGCGGCGATGGCGAAGCTCAAGTGCGGCGATGTCGCAATGTCCGTGACGACCGACGCCGTACAGGTGCTCGGCGGCTTCGGTTATTCGGCCGACTACCCGGTCGAACGAATGATGCGCGACGCCAAGATTACGCAGATCTACGAGGGCACGCAGCAGATCCAGCGCCTCGTCATCTCGCGTAACCTCGTCGGCAGAGCCTGATGCGAAGGAGACAGCTCGAGCTCTCCCTTATCGGCACGCTCGCCCTGTCCGCCGGATGCGGCCAGCAACCGGGTGCGCAGATTCCCGCGCAACCGGCAGCAATTCAAAACACCGCGACTAGCCTGCTTTTGGGTGGTGGGAAGATCCGGCACGTCGTCATCATTTTTCAGGAAAACCGCACGCCGGACAACCTGTTTCAGGGGTTGCGCGGAGCCGATACGGTGCGCAACGGCAAGAACTCGCGCGGGCAAGTCGTCAAACTGCGACCCATATCCTTGACCGCCCCATACGACATCAGCCACAAACACGACGCCTACGCGACCGAGTACGACGACGGCAAGCTCGACGGTTTCAACAACGTCGCGTCCCTCTGCAAGAAAGGTGCCCACTGCCCGGCGCCCGGCGTCCGTGCCTACGGGTACGTGCCGCGGCACGAAGTCGAGCCTTACTTTACCATGGCGGAGAGTTATGTTTTCGCCGATCACATGTTCCAAACGAACCAAGGGCCGAGTCTTCCAGCGCACCAGTACATCCTGAGCGGGACGTCGACCATCGTGGACGGCTCACCGCTGCGAGCGGCGGAGAACGGCTATACGCCAGAGCGCAAGTTTACCGGAGGCTGCGACTCTCCGCCCGGATCGCAAGTATGGTTGATCAACCCCGCGGGCGAGGAGAACCGCGAGATCTATCCCTGCTTCGAGAGGCAAGCCTTGATCGATTCGGTCGAGGCGAAGAGGGGACTGACGTGGCGCTACTATCAACATCATGTGGGGCCAGGCCTTTGGAGCGGACCCGATGCGATCAAGCACATACGAAACAGCCCCGCATACAGGACCCATGTCGTGGGTCCGTCGTCGCGAGTGCTCACCGACATCGCGGGCGGGAAGCTCGCAAACGTCGTGTGGGTAATCCCGTCGGTCAAGTCATCGGATCATGCCGGTCAGAACGACGGTTCGGGGCCGTCCTGGGTCGCTTCCGTCGTCAACGCGATCGGCAAGAGCCAATATTGGGACAATACCGCGATCTTCGTCACGTGGGACGATTGGGGCGGATGGTACGACCACGTGAAGCCACAGCAGCTCAACAGCTACGAGCTGGGATTCCGCGTCCCGCTGATCGTCATCTCAGCCTACGCGCGCAAAGGCTTCATCTCGCACCGGCGGCACGAGTTCGGTAGCATCCTGAAGTTTGCCGAAAAGGTGCTCGGGCTAGATTCGCTCGGCACCACGGACGTGCGCTCGGATGACCTGTCGGACTGCTTCAACTTCGCGCGGCCGCCGCGCAAATTTAAAATTATTCCCGCGGCACTGCCACCAAGTTACTTCCTTAACTCACCTCCCTCGACCGAAGAACCCGACGACGATTTTTAGCCCCTCCCAAGGATGACGGAGCTGCTCACCATCAACAGTGTAAGACTGCAGCGGCGGCTGCTGCGTTGGTATGCGCGGCACGGGCGCGCCAATCTCCCTTGGCGCGTGCGGCGCGATCCATACCGCACGGTGGTCAGCGAGTTCATGCTCGGGCAAACGCAAGTGGATCGTGTCGTGTCGAAGTTCGAGGCGTTCATCGAACGGTTCCCCGATTTCGCCGCCCTGGCGCGGGCCTCGACGGCCGACGTGCTGCGCGAGTGGAAAGGCCTCGGATACAATTCGCGCGCGGTCCGCCTGCACCGGCTGGCGAAGGCCGTCATCGAGCGGCACGGCGGCGAGTTGCCGAGCGAGAGCGAGGCGCTGCGCTCGCTCTCGGGAGTCGGCCCCTACACGGCGGCGGCGGTTCGCGCCTTCGCGTTCGACCTCGACGACGCTCCCATGGACACGAACGTGCGGCGCGTCGTGCATCGCCTCTGCCTGGGCGTGGAGCATCCGCCGCGCGCGACCGCGCGCGAGCTCACGGCACGTGCTCGGGAGCTCGTTCCCGCCGGTCGCGCGCACGACTGGAATTCGGCGCTGATGGATCTCGGCGCGACGATCTGCACGGCTCGCTCGCCGCAGTGCGTCCGCTGCCCGCTGCGCGCGCATTGCGCGGCCGCACCAATCGACTCCGCGCAGCTGCACGTCTCGTACAGGGCCCCCACGCTGCCGTTCAAACGCACGGCCCGGTATGCCCGCGGCCGGATCGTCGACCGGCTGCGCGATCTGCCGCCGGGCCGGCGCATCTCGCTGCTCGACCTGCACCGCGCCGTCGCGCCGGCGATGCCGGACCGCAGCGTGGCCGACGTGCGTGAATTTGTAACGGCCCTGGAGCGCGACGGCCTGGTGAGCAGCGACGGAGACGGCATCGCGCTGCGCGAATGACCCTGCGTGCCCGCGATTCCGTTTCCGAAAAAGAAGGTGGTCCGCAAGGTCGCGCTGGAGGAGCTCGCGATCCTCGAGCAGGCGTATCCGCACGCGGTCACCGCGCTCGAATATGGCAGCGAGTTCCAGTTGCTCGTCGCGGTAATTCTCTCAGCGCAGTGCACCGATGCGCGCGTCAACATGATCACGCCCAAGCTCTTCGCAAAATACCCGACGCCCGAGAAGCTCGCGCGCGCGCGTCAGCCGGACGTCGAAAAGGTCATCAAGTCATGCGGGTTCTTCCGCATGAAGGCCAAGAACATCATCGCGTGCGCCCGCGACCTGGTCGAGCGGTTCGGGGGCCAGGTACCGCGGGAGCGCGAGCAGCTGGAGTCATTAGCGGGCGTCGGGCGCAAGACCGCGAGCGTCGTGATGGCGGCAGCGTTTCGTGAGGCGGCCCTCGCCGTCGACACGCACGTCTTCCGCGTATCGCACCGGCTCGGCCTCACGCTCGGCAAGACGCCGCGCCAGGTGGAGGATGACCTAACAGCGCTCGTCCCCGAGAGCAAGTGGGGGGACGCGACGCACTGGCTGATCATGCACGGCCGCGCGCTCTGCAAGGCGCCGACCCCAAAGTGCGGGCAGTGCCCGGTCAACCACCTCTGCCCGACGCCGGCGATCATCGCGAAGATGATAACGGTCAAAGCGAAGCGTTAGGAGCGCAGAGACGCTATCGCTTGGCCGATGCGGCGAATGCCCTCTCCGATCTCGCTGCGCGTCACCGCGGTAAGCGCGAGACGAAAGTAATGGTCGCCGCCCGAGTTCGCAAAGAACGCTTCGCCGAAGAGAAAGGATGCGCCGAGGCGCTCTGATGCGTCGAGGAGCGCGCGGGCGCGCAGCTCGCGCGGCGTCGACGACCACAGATAGAAGCCGCCGTTCGGGCGGCTCACCCTCAGGCTCGCGGGCCAGTGTTCCGCGATTGCTGCATCCGCGATCGTTCGCCGTACCAACAACTCGTTGCGTAGCTGCTCCACGTGCGCGTCGTAGCCGCGCTCGAGATAATCCGCGACCGCCGCTTGTACGTAGAGGCTCGTCGCCATGTCGTACGCCTGTTTGCGGAGCAGCAGGCGCTCCAAGACCGTTCGCGGCGCGGCCAGCCAGCCGACACGCAAACTCGGGGCGATCGTCTTCGAGAACGTCGAGATGTAGACGACGTGATCTGGGGCGAGCGCCACGAGCGGCGCTCCGGGCGGCCCAAGCGGGCCGTAGGGATCGTCCTCCACGATCGGCACGCCGGCGCGCCGCGCGATCGTCGCCAGACGCTCACGCCGGTCCTCATTCATCGTCGCGTTCGTCGGATTATGCAGCGACGGCATCGTATAGATGAAGCGCGGCCGCCGCGTGCGCAGGATCGCCTCGATGTGATCGACGCGCATTCCCTCGTCGTCGACCGTTACCGGAATCGCGCGCAGCCCGTTGATCTGAAACACCTGTAGAGCGCCGGGGTACGACGGCGATTCCACGATGATCTCGTCGCCCGGTTCGGCCAGGCTCTGCGCGACGATCGCGATGCCCTGCGTGGAGCCGGTGAGCACGATGATGCTGCCGGGCACGATGCCGGCGGCGCCCCGCGCGTTCATGCGCGCGGCAATCGCGGCACGCAGCGGCTCGTATCCCTCCGAGTCGCCGTACGACAGCACGAAGCGCGGGTCGCGCGCGACGCGGGCGAACGACTTCGCGAGCTCGCCGAGCGGCGACGGCTCGTCCGGGGCGACGCCCTGCACGAAGGAAATGCGCCCCGCCTGGTGCTTGGCGGCGAGCTCGCCGAGCACGTTGGGGAACTCGCCGACGCGCCACGGCGGCAGCGTTACCCACCACGGCACGCCGGCGGCGCGTTCGGGCTGGCCGCCGCGCAGTTGCGGCACCACGCGCGAGCCCGAACCTACCCGCTGTTCGATCAGCCCCTCGCCCACCAGCTCGCGGTACGCGTGCACGATCGTGCTGCGATTGACGGACAGGCGCCCCGCCATCGTCCGTTCCGGCGGGAGGCGCGTCGATTCGGGGAGCGTGCCGGCCAGGATCGCCTCGCGCAGGTGCTCGTAGATCTGGCGGTAGAGCGGCACGATCGAGTCGCGGTCGAGCTCCGGGAGGATTCCCGCCCATCCAATCCTCGACATGGATGATTCCATTTCGCGAATCTTCCTGGGGAACGCTTCCGCCCCGGCGAAGCCTCGCCGGATGAGCAACGCAGAACAGCAGGTCGACGTCGCCGTCATCGGCGCCGGTCCCGGCGGCTACCACGCCGCCATCCGTCTCGGTCAGCTCGGCAAGAAGGTCCTATGCGTCGACCGCGACGAGGTCGGCGGCGTCTGTCTCAACTGGGGCTGCATTCCGACCAAAGCGCTCCTGCACGTCGGAGAGGTGATCCGTCACATCGAGCGAGCCGGTTCGCTGGGACTCAAGGTGCCCAAGGCCGAGATCGAGCGCGAGACGGTGGCGAAGTTCAAGAGCGACGTCGTGAACGCGAACGTCGGCGGCGTCAAAACGCTCTTCAAGGCAAACGGGGTCGAGTTTCTCGCGGGCGAGGCGACGCTGCGCAGCCCGAACGAGATAGCCGTCAAGACAAAGGAGGGCGGGAGCGCGAAAGTGACGGCAGATTACGTCGTAATAGCGACCGGCTCCGCGCCGGTCGACGTCAAGGCGTGGCCGCGCGACGGCGACACGATCATCAATTCCGACGACGCCGTCGGCCTTGCGCGCATACCCAAGAAGCTCTTGGTGATCGGCGGCGGCGTGATCGGCCTAGAGTTCGCGACCGTGTATAAACGCCTCGGAGCGGAAGTCCTGGTCGTGGAGATGATGCCGCAGATCCTCACCGGCACGGACACCGAGATCGGCAAGACGCTCGGGCGCATCTTGAAAAAGCAGGGCATCGAGATCATGCTCGCCACGAAGGTCGGGGCGGTCGAGAAGCACGGCAAGATCGCGCGCGTGACGATCAACGGCGAAGGCACCGGCGGCAAGGACGAGACACGCGAGTTCGACATGGTGCTCGTCGCCGTCGGCCGCAGACCCGTTACGGATAACCTCGGGCTGGACGCGGCGGGGTTGAGCACGGACGAGCGCGGATTCATCGCGACCGATCGGCAGCAACGCACGAAAGTCGCCAACATCTTCGCGATCGGCGACGTAACCGGCGCGCCTCTGCTCGCGCACCGTGCGATGAAGCAGGGCGTGGTTGCGGCGGAAGTAATCGACGGCGACAGGTCCGCCGCGTTCGATCCGGTCGCCGTGCCGAACTGCATCTACACGGACCCCGAGGTCGCGACCGTCGGTCTCTCCGAGGAAGAGGCGAAGGCCGCCGGCTACGAGGTGCGCATCGGCAAGTTTCCGCTGGCCGCAAGCGGGCGCGCGCGTACGATGAACGATACCGACGGTCTGATCAAGCTCGTCGGCGACGCGAAGAGCGACTTGCTGCTCGGCATGCACCTCGTCGCGCCGCAGGCGGAGTCGCTGATCGGAGAGGGAGTCATGGCGCTCGAGATGGGCGCGACGCTCGAGGACATCGGCCTCTCGGTCCATCCCCACCCGACGCTGACGGAGGGCATCATGGACGCCGCGGAGGCCGCACACGGCAAGGCGATCCACATTATCAACCCCAAGCCGAAGCCGCCGGTGGCCGCGAAGGTTTAAACGTAGGCGTGGGTTTGAAGGATAAATGATGCGCGCGCGATTGCTCGACCTGGGCGTGCGTGAATATCGTGAGGTGTGGGATCTCCAGCACCGCCTGCACGAAGCCGTTCGAGAGGGGCGCGAACCCGACACGTGGATCGTCGTCGAGCATCCGCCCGTGATCACGCTCGGGCGCCAGGCTAAGGCTGAGAACGTCTTGTTGAGCGAGGAAGAGCTCGCACGCCGAGGCGTCGACCGCGTGGCGATCGAGCGCGGCGGCGACGTGACGTACCACGGCCCGGGACAGCTCGTCGTCTATCCGATCCGCAGGCTGGAGCGCTTTCGCGAAGTCGTACCGCTCGTGCGCGCGCTCGAGGCGGCCGTGATCAACGTGTGCTCGCACTTCGGCGTCCGTGGCGAGCGTCGGCCGGAACACGCGGGGGTGTGGGTCGGCCTCAAGCAAATCTGCGCGATCGGCCTCGCCATTCGCCGGATGGTCACGCTGCACGGCATCGCGCTCAACGTTTCCACGCGTCTCGATTACGATCGCTTCGTCAACCCCTGCGGCTTGCGCGACCGCGGCATCACGTCGCTCTGCGCGGAGACCGGCCGCAGCATCGAGATGGACAACGCCAAAGGCACGCTGCTCGAGGAGCTCGCGCGCACCTTCGACGTGGATTTCTCGCCGGCGCTGGTAGCCTGATGGCGATAACAATCGACCTGGTTCGCCCGAGGAAGCCGGAGTGGCTGAGAGTTTCGTTACCCGTCGGCGACGAGTACGAGCGGGTGAAGGCGAAAGTGAACTCGCTCGGACTGCACACGGTGTGCCGAGAAGCGGCGTGCCCAAACCTGGCGGAGTGCTGGGGTGCGGGAACGGCAACGATCATGATCCTGGGCGACACGTGCACGCGCGGCTGCCGCTTCTGCAACGTCAAGACGGGCAACCCGCGCGGCGAGGTCGACTGGCTCGAGCCCATGCGCGTGGCGGAAGCCGTGCGCGACCTCGGCTGGAAGTATCTCGTGCTGACGGCTGTGGACCGCGACGATCTCGCCGACGGCGGCGCGCTGATCTTCGCCAACACCGTGCGCGCGATCCACGAGCGCGTGCCGGGCGCGCGCGTCGAGATCCTGAGCGGCGACTACCGCGGGGATCTGGCGGCTGTGGACATCGTCATGGACGCCAAGCCCGACGTCTTCGCCCATAACCTCGAGACCGTGCGGCGCCTCAGCCCCTCGGTCCGCGATAAGCGCGCCGCGTACGATCAGTCGCTGAAGGTGCTCGCGCATGCCAAGAGCCGCGCGCCGCAGCGCTACACGAAGACCTCGCTGATGCTCGGGCTGGGCGAGACGGATGCCGAGATCGAGACCGCGATGGACGACGCGCGCGCTGTCGGCGTCGACATCTTCACGATGGGGCAATATCTGCAGCCGAGCAAGAAGCATCTGCCGGTCGTCGAGTTCGTGACGCCCGCGAAGTTCGCGGAGCTCGGCCGGCTCGCGCAGCGGAAGGGATTTCACCAGGTCGTGTCCAGCCCGCTCTCGCGCAGTTCCTATCATGCCGAGCAAGCGTTCCCGAATCGCGCGCGAGGCTGAAACCGCCCGTACTCGCATTAGGTTGCTACAGCTAACGTGACGAAGCTCTTCTTGAACCGGCCCGTCCTCGCGGTGGTCTGCTCGCTTCTCATCCTGATCGCCGGACTCATCGTGATGCCGGCCCTGCCCATCGCACAGTACCCGCAGATCGCGCCGCCTGTCGTCACGGTGACCGCCACATACACCGGCGCCAGCCCGCAGGCCGTCGAGGCGCAAGTCACCACGCCGCTGGAGCAAGCCGTCAACACGGTGCAGGGCCTGCGCTACCTCACCTCGACGAGCTCCCAGGGAGTCTCGACGATCACATGCACGTTCAACCTCGGCGTCAACCTCGACATCGCGGCGGCCGACGTGCAGAATTCCGTCCAGTCGTCGCTCGGCCAACTGCCCGCCACGGTGCAGCAGCTGGGCATCACGGTGGCCAAGAACTCAGGCTCGTTCGTCATGGGCATCGCGCTCACGTCCGACAACAAGAGCCTCGATACCCTGACGATGAGCAACTACGCTCAGATTAACGTCGTCAACAACCTAGAGCGCGTTGACGGCGTCTCGCAAGTCATCATCTTCGGCCAGCGCCAGTACGCGATGCGCATCTGGCTCAACCCGGTGAAGCTCGCGCAGCAGGGGCTCGACGCCAGCGACGTCGTCAGCGCGCTGCAGGAGCAGAATGCGGAGGTCGCGGCCGGCAGCATCGGGGCTCCACCGGCGCCGGCGAACCAGCCGTATACCTATACCGTTAACGCGCTCACGCAGCTCTCCGATCCGGCACAGTTCGCCAACATCATCCTGCGGGCGAATCCCAACGGTGGGTACGTGCGCCTCTCCGACGTGGCCCGCATCGAGCTCGGCGCGCAAAGCTACACGACCGACCTGCGATTCGACGGCAGCAGCCAGGTCGTCGGCTTGGGCGTTTTGCAGTATCCGACCGCCAACGCCCTCGACGTCTCGCGCCGCGTCAACGCCCAAATGGCCCAGCTCGCCCCGCAGTTCCCCACGGGGATGCATTGGACGGTAGCCTTCGACGTTACAACGTTCGTCAACGAGTCGATCAAGGAAGTACTCCTGACGCTCCTGCTGTCGATCTTGCTCGTGATCCTCGTCATCTTCGTCTTCTTGCAAAACCCGAAGTCTACGCTGATTCCGGCTGCGACGATCCCCGTCTCGCTGATCGGCACGTTTTTCGTAATGGAGCTCTTCCATTTCTCGATCAACACGATCACGCTCTTCGGTCTGACACTCGCCACGGGGTTGGTCGTCGACGACGCGATCGTCGTCATCGAGAACATCGCGCGGCACATGGAGATCAATAAGGGCAAGCAAAGCGGCGTCGCGAGCGCGGCCGAGGCGATGCGAGAAATTCAGAGCGCCGTCGTCGCCTCGTCGCTCGTGCTCCTCGCCGTGTTCGTGCCCGTCGGCTTCTTGCCCGGAACGACCGGACAGATCTACAAGCAGTTCGCGCTGACGATCGCGGCCTCGATCACGATCTCGCTGTTCATGGCGTTGACGCTCGCACCGGTGCTGTCGTCGCGGCTCCTTACCGGTGAATACGAGTCGAAGGCCGCCTTCTTCCGGTGGTTCAACTCCCACTTCAAGCGCTTCCGCGACTGGTACGGTCGCGCACTGCCCACCATGTTCCGCCGGCGCTGGCTGGTTGCGGCCATCTTCGTGGGCGCTTTGCTGACCACGCTGTTCCTGGCCTCGAGGACGCCGCAGGGCTTCTTGCCGGACGAAGACTTGGGCTACTTCATAACGCTCGTCCAGGCGCCGGAGGGCACCTCGCTTCAAGGCTTGCGGACCATATCAACGAAAGCCGAGCAGATCATCGGAGCGCAGCCCGAGGTGCAGCACATATTCGACGTCGGCGGCTTCGGCTTCTCGGGCACCGCGCCCAACCGCGGCATCATGTTCACGCTGATGAAGCCGTGGGGCGAGCGAAAATCGCCGGCCTGGTGTCAGCTGATCTTCCTCTTCGCTCACCCCAACGCGTGCATCCCGCATAGCGTATTCGCCGTCGAGCAGCGTCTTAACGGCGCCTTCTACATGCAGATTCCGCAGGCGCAGATCTTCGCGTTTAATCCGCCGGCAATCAACGGCGTCGGGAACTTCGGCGGCTTTCAGTTCGAGCTCGAGGATCGCGGCAACGTCGGCCTGCCGGCCCTGATGAACACCGCGTATGCTATGATGGGCGTGGCCGCCAAGGATCCACGGCTGCAGAACGTGTTCACGCAGTTCCGGATCAACTCGCCGCAGATCGACTCCAACATCGACCGCAACAAGGCCAAGTCGATCGGCGTCTCGCTCTCCGACATCTTTACGTCGCTCGAGGTCGATCTCGGCTCGCTTTACGTCAACAACTTCACGTATCTGAACCGGTCTTGGCAGGTGGACGTTCAGGCCGACGCGCCGTTCCGTAACAGCGTGTCTTCGCTCGGCAATCTGTACGTGCACTCGAGCTCGGCGCCGGGAACGACGGTGCTGCCGTCGGCAATCGCGACGCCGGAGCCGGGACTCGGCGCGACCTCGACCACCGCGAACGGCGCCGTGATGACGCCGCTTTCCGCGCTGATGCAGATTCAGAAGGTGCTCGGGCCGCCGATCATCTCGCATTACAACCTCTACCGCAACATCGAGCTCAACGGCAGCAACGCGCCGGGGACGAGCACCGGCAGCGCGATCCAGGCAATGCAGCAGATCGCCGCCAAGGTGATGCCCAAGGGCGTGAGCTACGAGTGGACCGGGCTACAGCTCGATCAGATCGCAGCCGGCCCGTTGACAATCGAGATCTTCATCCTGGCGCTCGTGTTCGTATTCTTCGTGCTCTCCGCGCAGTACGAGAGCTACATCGATCCGCTCATCGTGCTGCTCGCGGTGCCGACCGCCCTGCTCGGCGCCCTGATCTTCATCAACCTGCGCCACTTCCCGCTGCCGTTTCTGTTCGACCCGACGCTCTCACAGGACGTCTACGCGCAAGTGGGCTACGTCATGCTCATCGGACTCGCGAGTAAGAGTGCGATTCTGATCGTCGAGTTCGGAAATCAGCAGCTGCGCCAAGGCGCGAGCATCGTGCAGGCCGCGATGCGCGCCGCGCAGACGCGGTTGCGCCCGATCCTGATGACGTCGATCGCGTTCGTGATCGCAGTCATTCCGCTCGTGTTCGCGACCGGCGCCGGCGAAGCTGCGCGCCACTCGCTCGGCACCGTCGTCTTCGGCGGCATGCTGATGTCCACGGTCCTCAACCTCGGTATCACTCCGGTGCTCTACGTCATCATCAAGTCGTTCGAGCTGCGCGGCGGCCTCCCCGGACGCGACGGACAAACTCGCGGGGAAATCGCGCAAGAGCCGATGGCACCGCGCGTCGGCGTGTGATTTTGCGGATTAGATGATTTTAGTCAGAAGGAACTCGATGCGATAAGCGCAACCCCTGTTGCGGACTGACTGATAGTTTTAATAACCGCCGTCATCCTCGGCTTTGGGAGTTGCTTGCATGCTCGGTAGATTGTGTCGCATCGTAGCGGCCGCGGCGGCGGTGTTTTCGAGCTGCGCCACGGCGTTGCCGGCGCTCGCGGACGGCACCGAGAACGTTTATCAAAACTCGATCGTTCCGGGCGCCAACGAGGCCATCAAGAGCGTGATGTCCCAGCCCACGTCAACGCCGCTGCCGCGGCCGCAAGCATCCGCCGACAACGGCAGTGTCGCGCAAGTGCCGCCGGTGCAGCAGCACCGCATCGGACCGGAGATGAAGCTGCCCGGCAATCGCATCGAGTACCGCCTCGACGTCTCCGCGGCCTATCCGTGGGGGAACATCGGGTCGTACGGCAAGGGCTGGCTGATGGGCGGCATGGACGCCGCCGTCGGTTACGGATTCAACTGGTCGACCCGTGTGGTCGCGAGCATGTTCCAGCTGCAGCACTGGCCCTACGGATTCAACAGCGGCCTGACACCGGTCTATCTGGCGGGATTTCAGAACCCGGTCGGCTGCGCCGATCTTTCAAACGGAAACAAGTGCGGACCCGGCGCGGGCCGGAACATCAACGTCCGCACGAAGGACACCTTCGGCGTCTTCATGCTGCAGAAAATGTTCGTGATCAGGTCGGACAAACTGCCGGGTCCCGTGCCGTTCGTGATTACGCCGACGTACGTCGCGCGCGGCGGCCAGATCGGCTTCGCACCGCACAACAACGACGTCGTGCCATTCACCTACAATCTGCCCGACGGACCGGTCATCAACATCCCGGTGCGCACCGCGCAGTACTATGCCGTCGCCATCACGCTGCCGTTCTTGAAGACGCCCAAGATGTTCGGGACGATCACCGTGGCACCGCAGTGGCTGGTGCACACGGCCGGAGCGAACGTCGGCAACTCGATGCAGCTGCCGCAGGTGATCTACCTCGAATACACGCCGGTCCACGGAACGACGCTGTTCTTCGAGCCGCAGAGCGCGCGCGACTATCTGCCGACCGATCCGTATCCCGAGCATCTCTTCGCGTACTTCCTCGGCGCGTCGCAGCGCCTGAGCAAGTACGCCTTCGTGCAGCTGGTGCTCAACAGCGGCAACCCCACCAACCTCGGGCCGGACGGCATCACTGCGATCAAGTGCGTGACGGTGCAGCAGGCCCTCAACAATGCGTGCGGGCTGGCGATCGGCGGGCTCAAGGCGACGCAGCTGCAGCTGCAGTTCGGCATCGGTTCACCCAGCGTCTTCCCGTTGTAAGGCTCAGAGGTTTTACATGAAAAGCTCTCGCGCATTGGCTTCGTTGGGGTTGGTCGCCGCGCTCAGCGGCTGCGGCGGCGCTCTGGGCGGCGGACAAGGCGTCGTTCCGATGAACGCCGGCGGTCGCGTTCGTGACGATGCAGGCGTTACGCAGAAGATCGTCGGCGTCGGCGACAGCCTGACGGCCGGATATCAGGCCGAGGGGTTCATAGGACAAACCGGCGTGCCGAACCCGCTCAACCCCGGCACACCGATTCCGCAGACTCAGGAAAACGGCTGGTGGGCGCTTGTGGTCGAACAGGCGTCGAGCTTGCCGCTGCAGTCGGCGATCGCGCAGATGTACGATCCGTCCACGAGCCCGCTGCCGCTCATCAAGGGGCCGGGACTCGACAATCAGGTCGTGCCGACCGGTCCGAGCAGCTTCGCGCCGTTCGGCCAGTTCAAGGGCGCGGATCCGTGCACGTACGCCCACGGCTTCAATCAGGCCGGTTTCGGATTCAAAGCGTCGGCGCGCGCGCGCATGAATGCCACCTCGAGCGCGATCCGCAACGTCGCGGTTCCGGGCCTCACGCTGCACGAAGCCAACACGATCCACCAGCCGCAGACCACTACGTGCAGCAAGCTCCCGGGCATTCCCGGCCTGTTGAGCGACGTCGTCAACGAGGAGAGCGGCACTTACTGGCCCGTGCTCCGCAACTTCACCAACCTTGGGCCGCACCTCACCGAGGTCAACGCCGCGGCCTCGCGCCATCCGACGCTCGCGACCGTGTGGCTAGGCGCCAACGACGTGCTCAAGTACATGGGCAGCGGCGGCCGCTTCGTGGGCGGCGATCGGAACCCGGGGCAGGTAGAGAGCGATCTGCGCGCTACGGTCTCGACGTTGCAGCATGCCGGAGCGCGCGTGGTGCTCGCCAATCTGCCCAACATCCTGGAAACCGGATATTTTCAACGCGTCGGCCGGGTAAAAGGCGCAGGCGCATGCAAGATCGCGAGTTACGCTCGCTGCCTGATGGGGATCTCGCCCGGGGTCTCGACCTTCTTGCCCGGAATCGCGAAGGCGTATCACCTCAACGCACCCGGCTGCGTGCCGACGTCGGTGACGAAGCCCTGCGGCTACCTCACGCTGCCCGCCACCGTGCTAATTATCAACTACGTCGGCTCGACCGGGCACGCGCCGAACCTCGACTGCGCGAATCCGGCGCCGGGCTGCAAGGCGATCCCCGGCAGCGGTCTGGGAGCGAACTACATCACGCCAGAGTTCGCGGCGAAGGTGCAGGCGCTCAACGACGCGATCAACCAGGGCATCGACAACACCGCGAAGTCGGCGCGCGTACCGCTCGTCGACGTTCACGCGATCTTCCAGGGAATCGCGAGCGGCAATCCCTCGAATCCGTACTACCGTGCGGCTGTGTCGATCGCACCGGGTGTCTGCTGCACGCTCGGCTTCATTCACTTCATCGGCTCGACGTCGCCGCCGTTACCCGGAGGCATCTTGAGCTTCGACGGGATTCATCCGTCGGATACGGGCTACGCGCTGATCGCGTACGACTTCATCAAAGCGATCAACGCCGCGTACGGCGCGCACATACCTGAGGTCGACGTCAAGGCCGTGTACGACGGATCCCGGTGCACGAAATACTGCTACCCGGATCCCTACGCCCCTCATAGGTAAACCGCGCACCACTCCGTTCGTCACGTGGTTGCGCGAGCTCGGCGCGACGGTGACGTTCTTCGACCGCTCGGCGCTCGAGCCGGGATTCGCGTTGCGCTGCACCGTCGGCGTGGCGATACCGCTGATCGTCGCCGCGGCGCTGGGACGCCCGGCGCTCGGCATAGCCGCCGCGATCGGCGCGTTCATCACGGGTTTCACGTCGCTGCAAGGCATTTATCGCACGCGCTTGAGTGCCGTTCTCGTCGCCGCGGTGAGCATGTCGGCCGCGAGCTTCGTGGGTGCAATTGCAGCTCATTCTACGCCCGGTGTGATCGCCGCGACCGCCGTCGCCGGCTACTTGTGCGCGACGTTCGGTCAGATCGGTCCTATCGCTGCGACCGTCGGCCTCAACTCGCTCGTCGCATTCGTGCTCTTCTCGAGCCAGCCGTTGGCGGCGCCGGCTGCGCTCCTTCAGTCGGAGCTCGTCGCAGCGGGCGGCGCGATTCAGGCTCTGCTGTTGCTGAGCGCGTGGCCCTTCGCGCGGCTCGAGACCGAGCGCGAAGCGGTGGCCGGCGTCTATCGCGACCTCGCCGCATACGCACGAGCGGTCGCGGACGGCACGCAAGGCCTCCCGCCGATCACGCCGTTTGCCACGGCGCGCCAGGTGCTCGCCGATCCGCAACCGTTCGCGCGCGCGGCGGAGAAGGCGCGCTTACAGCGTCTGCTCGAGGACGCCGAGGTCATACGCAAGCGACTCGGCGCGGCGGTATCGACGCGCGAGCCGACGCTGCCGGCTGCCGAAAGGCTCGACGAGATCGCAACGTCGCTCCATCGCGGCGGCGACGCAGAGTGGCTTTCGGGCTTCGACCTGCTTTCGCGGCCGCGGCCCGGACCGTACGTCGGAAACCGGATCGCCTGGCTGAGCCGCGACTCGCTGCGCTTCGCGCTTGTGCTCGCCATCGCGATGGCGCTCGGGCGCCACTTCGAGGCCGATCGCGGGTACTGGATTCCGCTAACGACGGCCATCGTGCTCAAACCGGACTTTCTCACGACCGTCGTGCGCGGCTTCGGCCGGATCGCCGGCACGCTGGTCGGAGCCGTGGTCGCGTCGCTCGCGACGGCGCTGCTGCGCGGGCATGCTGCGGCGCAGGTCGCCGGCGTGATCGTCGCCGCGGCGGCGGCCTACGTCACGTTCAATCCGAACTACGCGCTGTTCACGATCGCGATCACGTCGTTCGTCGTGATCTCGCTCGGGATGCGCGGCCTTCCCGGCACCACGACGATCGCCCAGCGCGTGCTCGACACGCTCGCGGGCGGTGCTCTCGCAATGATCGGCTACCTGGCGCTGCCGACTTGGGAGCGTAAGCGCACGCGCGCTCTCCTGGCCGATCTCATCGACGAGCAGCGCGCGCTTTCGAGCGCTATCTTTCGCGCCTATACCGACCCTTCCGACGACAGATATGCGGCGATCGAGCGCGCGCGCACTCAAGTGTGGAAGATCCGCACGGCCGTCGAGGCCTCGATCGACCGCACGCGTAGCGAGCCGTACCGCCATCACACGATCGGCGCCGGTCGCGCGCTGCGAATTCTCGCCGCGACGCAGCGCTTCGGACTGGCCAACCTCGCGCTCGAGGCCGGTCTCGATGATCGAACGATTGCGATCGACGCGAAAGCGCTGCGCGCGTTCGCCGGCGCGCTGGACGAGCGGATGGCCGAGCTCGCGCAAGCGCTGCGCGAGCCGCGCCGGGCACGACCCGATCGGCGTTTGGAAGCCACCCTCGCGCGGCTCGACGGACCGCTGCGCGATCGCGCCGCAGCGTACGCGGACGCGGTCAGGCGGATGACGCGTCTGATCGGCTACGCGTAGATGCCGCGCAGCTTTGAGGCCTTGACCACGCGGTCGATCGCGAGCGTGTATGCCGCGGTGCGCAGCGTCGCGTGTCGCGAGTTCGCGATCGAGCGGATCTGATGGAGATTGGTGAGCAGGAAGTCTTCGAGCTTCTCGTTCACCTCGGGCTCCTTCCAAAAGAATCCCATCCGGTCTTGCGCCCACTCGAAGTACGAGACCGTCACGCCGCCGGCGTTGGCCATGATGTCGGGGAGCACGACGACGCCGCGCTCGCGAAAGATGCGGTCAGCCTCGGGCGTGGTGGGCCCATTGGCGCCCTCGACGATCAGCTTCGCCTTCACTTTGGCCGCGCTTTCGGCCGTGAATACCTTCTCGAGCGCCGCGGGAACCAATACGTCGCACTCGCTCGCGAGCAGCTCGCTGTTCGTGATCTTCTCGCCGCCCTTGAAGCCTTCGAGCGTCCCGACTCTGGCAGCGTGTTCCATCGCTCCGGCGACGTATATGCCGTTTTCGTTGTAGTACGCGCCGGTGACGTCGGAGATGCCCACGATCTTGCAGCCGCGCTCCTCGAACAGCTTCGCGGCGTGCTTGCCGACGTTGCCGAATCCCTGGATCGCGATCGTCGCCTTGTCGGGACGCAGCTCCATCTCGGCCATCTCATCAAGCGCGCAGATCGTCACGCCGCGGCCCGTCGCCTCGACGCGGCCGCGCGATCCGCCGATCTCCAGCGGTTTTCCGGTGACGACGCCGGGCGTGTTTTGTCGCGTGTGCATCGAGTACGTGTCCATGAACCATGCCATGACTTGCGGCGTCGTGTTGACATCGGGCGCGGGAACGTCTTTGTCCGGCCCGACGACCTCGACGAGCTCCGCGGCGTAGCGGCGTGTGATGCGCTCGAGCTCGTTGGAAGACAGCGTCGCGGGATCGCAGGTGACGCCGCCCTTGCCGCCGCCGAACGGCAGGTCCACCACGGCGCACTTCCAGGTCATCCAAAACGCGAGTGCCGTCACCTCGTCGAGCGTCACGCCGGGATGGTAGCGGATCCCGCCCTTCGCGGGGCCGCGCGCGAAGTTGTACTGCACCCGATATCCGGTGTAGACTTCGAACTCGCCCGAATCGCGCTGAAACGGGATCGAAAAGATGATCTGGCGCGAAGGGTGTGTGAGGATGCGCCGCATTCCAGCGTCGAGCTCCAACAGGTCGGCAGCCTCGTTGAAATAGGCGATGGCGTCGCCAAAGACGGAGACGTCGCGCACGGAGGGTCCTGAGCCCGTAGTCGGGCGCAGCGCGGTGGTCATGCCCTAACCTTTGTCGGTTCCGCGCCGCAGCCCCTTGGGCTCCAAGTTCATACGTTGAAACGAAAATTGACGACGTCGCCCTCTTGCATCACGTAATCGCGCCCCTCGCTGCGGACGCGACCGGCCGCCCGCAACTCCTCCATGGTGCGATATTTGACGTAGTCGTCATACGAGACGATTTCTGCCCGAATGAAGCCGCGCTCGATGTCGCCGTGGATCGTGCCCGCGGCCTGCGGGGCCTTGGTGCCGCGCCGTATCGGCCAGGCGCGGGTCTCCTTCTCGCCGGCGGTCAGAAACGTCATCAGTCCGAGCAGGTCGTACGCCGCTTCAGCGAGCTCGTCGAGGCCGCTGCGCTCGATTCCGAGTTCCCGGCGATATTCGGCTGCCTCGCTCTCGCTCAGCCCGGCCAGCTCGGCCTCCACCTTGCCGCTGAGCACGACGGCGCGGCCGCCTTGCGCCCGCGCGATCTCGCGCACGGCCCATACCTGTTCGCCGTCTGCGCCGAGCTCCGATTCGCCGACGTTGGCGACGTAGACCACCGGCTTGGCCGTGAGTAGGAACGAATCGGCGGCAAGTTGTGCTTCCAGCGAGCCCAGCGCGAAGCTGCGCGCGGGCCGCGCTTCCTCCAGCGCGGCTTCCAGTCGGCGCGCGGCGGTGAGATGCTCTCGAAGCTTCGGATCGGCGCGCGCCTCGCGCTCGAGCTTTGTTACGCGCCTGCGCATCGACGCGAGGTCCGCGAGCGCCAGCTCGATTGCCACGATTTCGGAATCGCGCTGCGGATCCGGATGCCCCTCGACGTGCGAAACGTCGGGATCCTCGAAGCAGCGCAGGATCATAGCGATCGCGTCGGTCTCGCGAATGTGGCTGAGGAAGGCGTTGCCCAGCCCCTCGCCGGCGCTGGCGCCGCGGACCAACCCCGCAATATCGACGAAGCGGACGGTCGCCGGGACGATTCTCTTCGCATTAACCAGCTGCGCGAGGACCGGCAGGCGCGAATCCGGCACGGCGACCTCGCCGACGTTCGGCTCGATCGTCGCAAACGGATAGTTCGCCGCTAGGGCGTGCGCCGAGCGTGTGAGCGCGTTGAAGATCGTCGACTTCCCGACGTTCGGCAAGCCGACGATTCCACAGGAGAGTGGCACTTCAGGCCGCCGGTTCGGCCGCTCGCCGCGCCCGCCCTTGCGCCACCGGCCCCGCGCGACGCGGTGGCAAGAGAATGGCGCGGACGTGTCGGATACGTCGTTATGCGCCAAATGAAGGTCGACAAACTCGGCATCGACCTCCTGACCCACGACCCGGTGGTGATCCTCAAGGACATGGATGGCTCGCACTATCTCCCGATTCTGATCGGACCTTTCGAAGCTACCGCGATCGCTCTCGCACTGGAAGGCGCACCGGTGCCGCGACCACTCTCTCACGACCTCATGCGAAACATCCTTGAGTCGCTCAACGCCAACCTCGAGCAGGTCGTCATTCACGACATCAAGGACTCGACGTTCTTCGCCAAGCTCGTCGTGCGCACCAACGGTGAACTGCAGGAGATCGACGCGCGCCCCTCCGACGGCATCGCGCTCGCGCTGCGCGTTCCCGCCCCAATCTTCGTCTCCGACAAGATCGTGCTCGAGGAAGCCACCGCCGAAAAGAAGCCCATCAACGACACCGAGATGGCGCGCTTCAAAAAGTTCCTCGACGATTTGAAGCCAAGCGACTTTAATCGCTAGCCGTCCCCCATCTGACCCTTAGCAGGCGCGGCTCATTGTGTCATCCTGAGCGAAGGCGCGGCTCATGCTGTCATCCTGAGCGCAGGCGCGGCTCATTGTGTCATCCTGAGCGAAGGCGCGGAGCGCCGTAGTCGAAGGACGGGCGAGAATCGTCGTCCTGAGCGAGTGCAACGAGTCGAAGGACGACCCAGCGGCAATTTCTGTACGCTCTCAGGCAGCATAACTTTTCCGTGCTTCCACTCGCTGCGCTCGCTCAGCACTGCCTGACGCCCCCGTCCTTCGACTTCGCTCGCTTCGCTCGCTTCGCTCAGGATGACACAATGAGCCAGGATGACGGGCGAATGGCTAGAACCTCGCGAGGCTTATGGCCAACGAACTGCGCGCCGACATCGGAGTGTTCGGCGGGTCTGGATTCTACTCGCTCATGGAAAACTCGCGCGAGGCGTGGGTGGAGACGCCGTATGGCGCGCCGAGCGACAAGGTCGCGCTCGGCGAGATCGCGGGCCGGCGCGTGGCGTTTCTGCCGCGCCACGGCAAGGACCATCGCTTTCCTCCGCAGTCCATCAACTATCGCGCGAACCTCTACGCGATGAAGCAGCTCGGCGTGAAGTGGATCATCGGTCCGAGCGCCTGCGGCTCGCTCAAGGAGAGCGTGCCCCCCGGATCGATGGTCGTCTGCCATCAGCTGGTCGATCGCACGAGCGGGCGCAAGGACACATTCTACGACGGTCCGATCACGACGCACGTTAGCTTTGCCGACCCGTACTGTCCGACGCTGCGGCCGATCGCGATCGACGCGCTGCGCTCGATTGGCGTCGAGACGCACGAGCGCGGCACGGTCGTCGTGATCCAGGGTCCGCGCTTCTCGACGCGATCCGAGTCCCAGTGGTTTCAGGGCCAGGGCTGGGAGGTCATCAACATGACGCAGTATCCCGAGGCCTACCTGGCACGCGAGCTCGAGATGTGTTACGTCAACATCTCGCTGATCACGGACTACGACGTCGGACTCGAGGGCATGCCGCCGGTGTCGCACCACGCCGTCATCGAGGTGTTCAATCGCAACAACGATCGCGTGAAGAACGCGATCGGCAAGATCGTAGAGAACATCCCGCTCGACGCCGATTGCCCGTGCCGCCACGCCCTTGAGGGAGCTCGCTTTTAAGCAGATGCAACGCCGGCGGCTGCGGCTCGACCTCGGGATGTATGCGCGCGCCGTTCCGCTGTTGCTGCGCCACCCTTCCGTGTTCGCCATGCCGCTGCTGGCGGCGGTCGTCGACCTGCTCTTCTCGCAGCTGTCGTACGTGTTGAGCGACCCGCTGGGCGGCGCGGGCGCCGGCCTCTTCTCCCTCATCGTGCAGCTCGTCTATTTGTGGGCCTTCGGCGTCACGATCATTCAGGCCAACAACATCTGGCGTCGCCAGCGCGGTGCGTTCGACGAAGCGTGGGAGGAAGGGCGCAGGAAGTTCGGCGGCATCGCCCTGGCCGCCATCGGTTTTCAGTTCGTCGTGTGGGCGGCGAGCTACATAGGCTCGTTCGTGGGCGGCACCTTGGGCCTGGTACTCGGAGCCGTCGCGGCGTTCTTCCTGATCTACACGATTCCGTCGGCGGCGATCGGCGGGTTGCCGGGCGCACTCGCCATCTCGGGGTCGATTCGCGGCGTCCGCGCGGAACCAATCGGTTCCGTCGTCCTAGCCGTCGTGTTTTTCGCGATCTGGTACGTCGCCGTCCCGATCGGCTTGCCGTACTTGCTGGTGCATCTCTCGCCGGCGATCTGGTCGCTCGTGACGGCGGCGGCGCGCGCGCTGGCGCTCGCCTACCTCGCGTTTCCGTTCGCCAAGCAGTACGACGACATCGCTTTCACCGGCAACTGGTGAGCGCCATGCGCACGAACTCGCCGATTAGGGCGGGGCTCACGTTAGTGTGGGCTAGGCGCGCAGCTTCGTCCAGTTTCGCGAGCAGCGCCGCCGCCTCGCGCTTTCCCAGCGGTTTGAGCTTGCGCAAGCGATCGGCGTGATCGACGGACATGAGAGCGACGCCGTCGTGACCATCTGCGACGATCCAATCGCGTACCAGCGTCTTGACCGTCTCTAATCCCTCGGCCAGCGTCTCGCGCGTGGCCCATGGCTCGTGCGGCGACTTGCCCTCGACGCTCTCGAAGAACCAGCGCACGACCGCGGCGCGCAGCGACTCCTCTTCCTGCTCGAGCGCGGCCAACGCCCGCGTCACGCTCCCGCCCGAGAGCGACGCGCCCAGTTCGGCATCGGCGTCGCCGTAATGCAAGTGGCGCAGCACCTCCTCCACCTCGGCCTTCGCGAGCAACGGAAAACGCACGTCGATCACGCGCGAACGGATGGTCCCGAGCAGCCGCCCGGGCATCGCCGTCGTCACGATCATCACCACGCCGGCCGGCGGCTCCTCTAGGAATTTCAGCAGTGCGTTGGCGGCGTGCTGCGTCGCGAAGTCGACGTCGCCGAGCAGCAACACGCGCATTCCGCCGCTGTATGACTGCATTGAGAGCTGGCGCACGAGATCACGCGCCGAGAGATGCTCTCCCTCGCCGAATCCCGCCGGAGCGTCGCGGTCGCCGATCTTGAGGATGCCCTCGTGCTCGAGAAAGTCCGGATGGCGCGCATTCTCTCCGCGAAACAGCGCGCACGAGGTGCACGTCCCGTCGTATCCGAGAATGCCGGCCTTGGGTGCGAGGCACAGCAGCGACTGCGCGAGGCGCCGCCCGAACGTCTTCTTCCCGACTCCGGCGGCGCCGGTGAAGAGGTATGCGTGCGCGAGCGTCTGCGGCGTCAGCGCGCTGAAGTAACGCTTCGGTCCCTCTGCGCCGACGACGTCGAAGCGCAGCTCACTCACAGCTGCCGCAGCGCCTCGTCCAGCAAACGCTCCGGCGACAAGCTTCCGTCGAGCACGCGATGGCGCGGGTGACGCGCAATCTCGAGAAAGCCGCGCCGCACGCGCTCATGAAATGCGTCGTCCTCGCTCTCGATGCGGTCGGGCGCGTCGGGACGGTCGCGCAGGCGCGCGCGCGCGTCGGCGACCGGCAGATCCACGAGCAGCACGACGTCGGGTTCGACTCCGCCCGTAGCGAAGTCGCACAGCGCGCGCAGCAGGTCGAGATCCGTGCCGCGCCCGTAGCCCTGATACGCGAGCGTCGAATCCGTAAACCGGTCGCACAGCACGATGCCGTCCGCTGCAAGCGCGGGCCGTATCACCTCTTCGACGTGTTGCGCGCGCGCCGCGTTAACCAAGAACGCCTCGGCGAGCGGTTCGATCGTCAGCGAACGGTCCAGAAAGACCCTGCGCACCGCGTCACCGAGCCGCGTGCCGCCCGGCTCGCGCGTCACGACGACGTTCTTCTTCTCCGCCTTCAATCGCGCGGCCAGGCCCGAGACGAGCGTGCTCTTCCCGCTGCCCTCGATCCCCTCGACGACGACGAACACGGCTCGTTAAGCGTCGGTTGTCTTGTAGATTTTGACGCGGCGGTTGGGCTCGAGGCCGGTGCTGCGCGACTGCAGGCGATAGCGCTCCGCCAGCTGGTGTTGCATCCGCCGCACGTACGACGTCTGCGGCGAAAGCTCGATTGCCTGGTTGGTCAGCAGCACCTGATAGATCGCCTCCTCGGCCTCGCGTAGCGCGAGCTCCTCGTGATCGATGGAACCCAGGTTGAAGACGTCGCGCAGCGCGGCCTGGATCTGCGTGGTGGTATTCGTCTTGATCGAGTAGATCGGCACGTTGTCGGAAGCGATCTGCTTGAGCTTGGGCTGCTCCTTGCGTTCGAGCGTCTTGAGCGTGAGCACGACGTCGGCGTCGTCCCAGTTGCGTGCGATCGCGGCGTGGACGCGCAGATTAGCGATGGCGCGTTCGATCTTATTGCGCGACACGCCGTACGGAAAGATCGATAGCGGGCGGTCGCGCTCCTCGTGCTCGCGCTCGTGGTCGTAGCGCTCGGCCAGGCGCGGCATCGACTCGGTGTCCGCCTCCTGAACGACGGTGACGGCGCCGCTCGCCTCGCGCTGCCGGATCTCGGGCTGCGGCTGGTAGCCGCGCAGCAGCGCGTCGATGACGTCTGCGACGTTCTTGTGGATCGCGAGGCGATCGCGGTCGTGGATCTCGATGACCACGTCGAACGTCGGCGGCGCTTTGCGCTCGAGCACCGTCTTGCGGGTGCCGCGGCGGCGCGCCTCTTCGTCCGAGAGCGTCACCGCGGCGACGCCGCCGACGAGATCCGAGAGCGTCGGGTTCATGAGGAGGTTTTCCAGCGTCTGCCCGTGCGCCGTTCCGATCAGCGTAACGCCGCGCTCCGCGATCGTGCGCGCTGCGGCCGCCTCGGCTTCGGTGCCGATCTCGTCGATGACGATCACCTCGGGCATGTGGTTCTCCACCGCCTCGATCATCACGGCGTGCTGTAGCGCCGGATCCGCGACTTGCATCCGCCGAGCGAGGCCGATCCCGGGATGCGGAATGTCGCTGTCGCCCGCGATTTCGTTCGACGTGTCGACGATGACGACGCGCTTGCGCTCCTCCGAGAGCACGCGCGCGCACTCGCGTAACATCGTCGTCTTTCCGACGCCGGGACGTCCCAGCAGACAGATCGACGCACCGCTGCGCAGCACGTCGAGCAGGATGTCGATCGTTCCATAGACGGCGCGGCCCATGCGGCAAGTGAGGCCGACGATCTTGCCGGAGCGGTTGCGGATGGCGCTGATGCGGTGCAGCGTTTGCTCGATGCCGGCGCGATTGTCCGCACCGAACGGCGAGATGCGCGAGCAGACGTGTGCGATGTCTTCGTGGCTTACCGGAGAGTCGGTGAGATAATTGAAGTCGCTCTCAAAGCGCGCTTCGGGCGGCCGCCCGAGGTCGAGCACGACTTCGATGATGTCTTCGATGTTGTTGAGACGGACGAGCGCTTGCCGTATCGCGAGTGGGAAGATGTCGAGGAGCTGAGAGAGTTCCCAACTAGGGGAAACTTGATGAACTCTAACCGCCAATACTCATCCCCGTTTCCGCGCCTCCGCGAGGCACTGTCACAGGGTTACTCGGGCCGCGCCTTCACTCCTTTACGACGCGGATCGTGCGCAGCGTGTCATCGTAGGGCCCCTGGATGCGCACGCCGGCCTTCATCTCCAAACGCAAGTAGTCGATGATGTCGGGCGTGAGCTCCTCGCCCGGAGCGATCAACGGGATGCCGGGCGGGTAAGGCGTGATCGTTTCGGCACAGATGCGCCCTTTGGACTCGCGCAGCTTGACGAACTCCGTGTCCGCGAGGAACGCCTCGCGCGGCCGCATCCGCATCGGCGGCACCGCCGGGAGATGAAACGTTCCGCGCTTCAGGCGCTGCTCGAGGATTCCCGACGGCGCGAACATGTCGAGATCGCGCTTCCCGTGCGCCAGCTCTTCGAACGCCTCGACGAATCGCTCGGCCGCGTCGCGCGTCGTGCCGATCGTAAACAGCGCGACGACGTTGAAGAGATCGGCCAGTTCGACCTGGATGTTGTAGCGGCGGCGCAGTATCTCCGACGCCTCGTATCCCGTGTAGCCGAGGCCCTTGACCGTCACGGTGATCTTCGTAGGGTCGAGATCGTAGATGCCCGGGCGCCCCTGCAACTCCTCGCCAAAGCAGTAGATGCCGGGGATCGCGTTGAGCCGGCCGCGGATCTCCTGCGCGAGCTCGATCGTGCGCGAGAGCAGCGCCGCGCCCTCCGTCGCCATCTGCTTGCGCGCGACGTCCAGCGACGCGACCATCGGCAGATTGGGCGAGGTCGAGAGAAACATCTTGAGCACGGCCTTGAGGCGGTCGACGCGCACGCGCGGGCCCTTCTGGTGGAGCATCGCACACTGCGAGAACGCGGAGAGCATCTTGTGCGTCGAGTTGATGCAGAGGTCGCTTCCCGCAGCGGTCGCGGACATGGGCAGCGCCGCGTGAAAGTGGAAGTGCGGCCCCCACGCCTCGTCCACGAGCAACAGCTTGCCGGCGTCGTGTGCGATGCGCTCGATTGCCTGCAGGTCGGCGGCGACGCCGTAGTACGTCGGCGACACGAGATAGACGGCTACCACCTCAGGATGCTCGCGCAGCGTCGCCGCGACCGTCTCGGGTGTGACGCAGTGATCCATGCGCAACTCGGCGTCGACCTCCGGGCGCATGTACACCGGCTCCGCACCGCTCATCACCAGTCCGCCCAGCATAGACTTATGCGAATTGCGCGGGACCGCGATCTTCTCGCCCGCGTTCACCGCGGCCATCATCATGCACTGGTTGCCGCTGGTCGAGCCGTTGATCAGGAAAAACGTGTTGTCCGCGCCCCAGGCCTCGGCCGCGAGCTGTTGAGCCTCCTTGATCGACTCCGTCGGCTGCAGGAGGTCGTCGATGCCGGGCATCGGCGTCAGGTCGATCGCGCAGAGATTGTCGCCGACGAACTCTCGAAACGCCAGGTCCATGCCGTTGCCCTGGATGTGACCCGGCGTGTGGAACGGGATCACGCCGGCATCGACGTAGTCGAGCAGCGCCTGAAAATACGGGGTCTTATATTGGTCCAACGCTCACGCCAAGATTTCGAAGCCTAGGCGATCGAGCATGCCGAAATCCTCGGCGTCGCCGCGTCCCGGGGTCGTGAGGTAGTCGCCGAGGACGATGCCGCTCGCACCGCTGCGCATACCCAGATCTTGCAGGCCCTTCAGCGTCACCTCGCGTCCGCCCGCGAAGCGCACGAGAGCGCGCGGCAGCGCGAGCCGCACCATCGCCACAAAGCGCAGGGCCTCGGCCGGATCGAGCAGCGCCTTGTCGGCGAACGGCGTTCCAGGCCGCGGGTTGAGGAAGTTGACCGGGACCTCCTCGGGCTGCAGCTCCTGGAGCGCGCCGAGAAAGTCGATACGGTCGTCGAGCGTCTCGCCCATGCCGATGATGCCGCCGCAGCACAGCTCGAGGCCGTGCCGCTTCACGCGCAGGCACGTGTCCCAGCGCTCCGCGTACGTGTGCGTCGTACACACCGAAGGAAAGTAGCGCTCCGAGGTTTCGAGGTTGTGGTTGACCTTATCGACGCCGGCGTGCCCGAGCCGTTCCACGTGACGATCGGTCAGGATGCCCAGCGAAACGGCGACCGTCAGCGGCAGCTCGGTCTTGATTGCGTTCGTGGCGGCGCAGACGCGCTCCAACAGCCTCTCCGACGGTCCGCGCACGGCGACGACGATGCAGAACTCACCGGCCCCGCGTTCGTGCGCCGCCTGCGCCGCCGCGACGAAGCCTTCGACGGTCGAGAGCGGGTCGGCCTCGACGTCGGTCGCGTAGCGCGCGCTCTGCGAGCAAAAGTTGCAGTCTTCCGAACAGCCGCCCTTCTTCGCGTTGTACAGCACCTCGACCGCGATGGAGTTGCCGAAGTAGTGCGAGCGCACGTCGTCGGCCAACGCGAGGAGCTCGGGAACGCGGTCCGTCGGCAGCGCCGCGAGCTCGCGCAGCAGCCCCGCGCTCGCGGGAACGCCGCGGCCGAGCACTTGCGCCCGGGCGCGTTCGAGCGTGGTTTGAGGGTTGGTCATTCGCTTCTATGCCGGAAAGGCAGCAAGAGTATGAAAGGCAGCAAGAGATTTGCGCCCGCCACTACGGAGTCCGCTTCCACGGGCGCAAACGGCAGAATGCCAACTATCGGCGCGCTTTCCTGCAGCGCGCGCATCACGTCGTCGCGATAGTCGGCGTCGGTCGAGCCCCAGCGCTCGACCAGCATCGCCCCGGCGACCGGAATGCCCGTTTCGTAACAGGCCTCGAGCGTCAGCAGGGCATGGTTGATGCAGCCGAGTCGCAGGCCCACCGCGAGCACGACCTCCAGCTTCGCCAATCGTACGACGTCGACGAGACGCTCGCGTTCGTTCAGCGGCACCATGATGCCGCCCGATCCCTCGACGACGAGCGCTCCTTCCAGCAACTCGATGCGCGCGGCCAGATCGCGCGCCTGTAGGGTCGCACCCGCGGCGAGCGCCGCCGACCACGGGTCCGCGGGCTTCTCGAAGCGCTCGAGCTCGACGTGCGGCACGCCGGCGAGCACGCCGGCCCGCGCCGCATCGCCCTCCGCGCCCGGCGCAGCGCCGGTCTGCACGACCTTGACGAAAGTCGGCGTCTCCCCGGTCCGCCGAAGCGCGAGCGCGAGCGCCGCGGCCACGCGCGTCTTGCCGACGTCGGTATCGGTGCCGGTCACGAAGTAGCGATGCGAAAGGGTACTCACAGTTTGCCGAGCTCTTCGACTAGGCGGTCGATGTGCTCCGCTGTGTGATCGGCGCGCACCGAGACGCGCAGGCGCGACGTTCCCGCCGGGACGGTCGGAGGGCGTATCGCCGGCACGAAGATCCCTTTGGAGAACAGGACATCGGAGGCGCGCAACGCTCGGTCCTCGGCGCCAAGCACCATGGGAACGATCGCGCCGGCCGCTTTAGGCACCGGTAGACCGATCGCTGCCAGGCCGTCGCATAGGCGCGCAACGTTCGCCTGAAGCCGCGCGCGCCGCTCGTCGGCGCGGCGCGCCAGCAACAACGCGATACGCGCCGCCAACCCGATCGCGGCGGGGAGCGCCGTGTCGAAGACAAACGCGCGCGCCTCGTTGACGAGAAGCTCGACCACCGGCGCGGGACCGGCGATGAAGCCGCCGTGCGCGCCGAGCGCCTTCGAGAGCGTGCCGAGCACGACGACGCGCGGATCGTCGAGATCGCGCGCGAGCCCCGCGCCCTCCGCGCCGGCGACGCCGAGCGCGTGGGCCTCGTCGAGCAAGAGCACGGCGCCGGCGCCCAAATCCGCGAGCAGCGCGCCGGGATCGACAGCGTCGCCTTCCATGCTGAAGATCGTCTCGCTCACGACGCACGTCGGGCGGTCATCTGTCCGCGGCACCGTGGCGTGATCGTAGATCGCGTGCGCCACCGGAGCGAGACGGATACCGTCGATGAGCGCGGCGTGGTTGAGGCGATCCGACGCGATCGCATCCACGCAGCGCGCGAGCACGGGAATCGCGCCGACGGCCGCATGATAGCCCGACGAGAAGAGCAGCGCGCGCTCGCGGCCGAGCCAGCTCGCGAGCTCCTCCTCGAGCAACGACAGCTCGCGATGCCGCCCCGCCAGCAACCGCGCCCCGCCGGAGCCCACGCGCGACGCGCGCTTCAACGCCTCGACGACCTGGGGCTCCGTCGCGAGCCCGAGGTAGTCGTTGGAAGAAAAGTCGATGACGTTCGCGAGCTGACGCTCCGGCAACTCGCGATATCGCTGCTTTGCGCGGATATCGTCTAATAGCGACCCGACGCGTTGTAGATAAGTCATTCTCGCAACACGTTTTCGAGCGCATCAAAAAATGAGTCGATTTCGGCGTCGGTCGAGCAGAGCGGGGGAACGAACTGCAGCACGTCGCCGATCGGCCGAGTGAAATGGCCCGCGGCGTAGAGGCCGTCGGCGACGCGCCACGCCGGCGTCAGCGAGCCTTGTGGATCGATCGCGTCGCCGCGCAGCTCGACGCCGATCATCGCACCGGCCTGGCGCGCGTCGCGTACCAGCGGATGCGCGCGCAGCCCTTTCAGACGCACGGCCGCGCGGTCAGCGATCCCCGCGGCGCGCGCGAGCGTCTGCTCCTCATCGAAGAGGTCGAGCGATGCCAGCGCCGCCGCGCAAGCGATCGGGTTGCCCGCGTACGAGTGGCCGTGAAAGAAATGGACGAACGCGTGGTAGTCGCCGAGAAATGCCTCGTAGACACGCCGCCGCACGAGCGCGCAGGAGAGCGCCAGCACTCCACCAGTGATGCTCTTGCCGAGGCAGAGGATGTCCGGGTGCAGGGCCGTCTGCTCGAAACCGAACATCGTTGCAGTTCGTCCGAATCCGGTCGCGATCTCGTCCACGATGAGCAGCGGCTCGATGTCGCACAGCGCCCCGTAGACGGCCGGGTCGACGAGCAGCATTCCGGCCGCGACCTGGATCAGCGGCTCCACGATCACCGCCGCGACGTCCGATCCGAGCGCGGCGCGGTCGTCGAAGGCTCGCGTCTCGAACGTCAGATCTGCGAAGCGCGCCTTGAAGAGCGCGACGTCCGACACGCTCATCGCGCCGATCGTGTCGCCGTGGTAGGCGTTACTCAGCCGGACGAAGCGGCGCCGCTGTGGTTGACCGGCGTTCTGCCAATATTGCGCGGCCATCTTGATCGCCGCCTCGACGGCGCTCGCGCCGTCGCTTGCAAAGAACGCGCGGTCCATCCCCGCGAGCGCGCAGAGTCGCTCGGCAAGAGTTTCCGCCGCCGGATTCGTTGCGCCGAGCAACGTCGCGTGGTCGAGCGTCGCAGCCTGACTCGCGATCGCGTCCACGATGCGCGGATGGCAGTGCCCGTGGACGATCGTCCAGATCGAGCTCACGGCGTCGTACACGCGGGTACCGCGCGCGTCTTCCAGGGCCGTGCCGAAACCGCGCACGAACGTTCGCTCGCGCGGGTCGAAGCCGCGCATCTGCGTGAATGGCAACCAGAGGTGCGCCATCAGCGCGGGATGCTACGCGTAGGCGACGATCAGGATCGCGCCCACGATAGCGATGAGATCCTCGGCCAGTGCCGCCGGCACGCGGCCGATTAGAGTGATGGCGCGCATTCGCAGCGCTAGTCCACCATACGCGCCCACGACCGCGCCCAGGGCTCCGGCGACGGCGGCCGCGATCGTCAAGCCGCCGCCGGACCAGGTCAGCCCCCAGGCGCAGAACGCGCCGCTCGCGATTCGGACCACAAGCGGCCCGACGCTCGTTCGCGCCGGTGTGTTCGGAAGGAGATCCGCGACGTACTCTGCCAGTGCGGCGACGCCGAACAGGTACGCGAGCACCGAGGTGTGCCGCATCAGCCACAAGACGGCAGGCGCGGTGAACGTCCGCAAGCCGGCGACACAGCCCAAGAGGAACGCGGCGAGCAGTAGCGGCATCTTCCCGCCGCTTCGGTGCTAGTGGAGGACTACCTCGCCGATCTGGGCCGGAGTCGTATAGCTCGCGATGCCCTCGGGAATGTCCGAAGATAGCAGCGCGACGGGCGATCGAACTTGCCCCTTGCCACCTACTGCGCCGTCGGGTGAATCGCCGGGCGGTAGCCGGCGGAGAGAATGGCGACCGCCGAGCGCGGGGTCAGCACTTCGACCTCACCACGCCCGCGTGGCCGGCTCCGCGTGTAGCCTGAGTCGGACCACGCGAACAGGCGGGAATCCCGGACGAGCCATGCCTGCCCGTCGAGCGCGACGTATGCGCCGTCGGGAAGGCGCGCGAGATTTTCACGATATGTCTTCTTCCGTTTGCGCTCGATGCGCTCGGCGTGGAGCCGCGCGTCCATCGTATCCGCGCTTGCGGGCGCGCCCGACCGCGCCTCCCACAGCCCGAGAAAGCGATTGTAATCCGCCCGGCGGCACTCGGCGCAGGGGCGGTGCCCAGCGCTGAACGCGCTTACCTCGTCGAGGAAGAATAGCTCCGTGTAGCGATGCGGCGTCATCACCTCGCGATGGCGGCCGCGGAACTCCAGCACGCACGCGATCCAGCGCTTCGTCTGGAACGGTCGCACGATGTGCCTGGCGTCGTCGTGCAAGATGCCGCGGTTGCCCATCATCAGGCCGCGGCCCGGCACCGCGACGATCTCCCCGTAGGGGGTGACGCGATTCTGCAGAGCCACGGTGGACCGCTACGTTTCGATGCGCTCTTCGATCGAGACGTTGTAGAGGAACAGGAACTTGCCCCACTCGTCCGGCAGCGTATTGCGCTTGATCTGAATCCAAGGGATATATTTCGGCTGACGCGGCTTGCGCCGCAGCGACATATTGGCCTCTTGGGGCATGCGGTTGTTCTTGCGATTGTTACATCGCATGCACGCGCAGACGAGGTTTTCCCACGTCGAGTCGCCGCCACGGCTGCGAGGTATCACGTGGTCAACCGTCATCAGCCGCTCGCCTCGTGTGCCGCAGTATTGGCACGTGTGGTCGTCGCGGATCAGGACGTTCTTCTTCGTCAGGGCCACCTTCTGCATCGGCCTGCGGATGTAATACAGCATCCGGATGATCGACGGCATGCGCATCTCGTAGCTCGGCGATGCGAGGATGCGGTCGCGGCCGTGCAGCATCTCGGCTTTGCCCGCGAAGATCAGCTTCACCGCGCGCTGAAAGCTCGTGACGTTGAGTGCCTCGTATGTAAAATTGAGAACGAGCACTTCGCTCATGGTTGAGTTATAAAACGAGGCATCTTAGGTGCCTCGCTTCCGAACGAACGTCAGACGCGTTTCGGTTAGCATCTGCGTTATCGCTAACCGCTGATTCGGATCCAACCTTTCCTTCACCCGTTCGAATGCGGCCGTCGCGACGTCGATGGCGATTTCTGCGGACGCGTGATCGGGTTCGTCCCCCTCGCCGCCAGTGAGATACGCGTGCGCCGCGAGCGCCAACGTCGTTATCACCTCGCCGAGCAGCGGCTCGACGGGCGGAATCTGGCCTTGAAATCCTCCGTGTGTATCCGGAGACGTGGCCGAGTTAGGCATCTCGGCCCAAACTACGCCGCCGCGGTTTTCTTCCCTTGCTTGAATAGCATGTCGAGGAAGTAATGGTGGACGCGGTCGTCCGCCGTGAGCTCCGGGTGAAAGGAGGTTGCGAGCACGTTCGCCTGACGCACCATGACGCCGTGGCCGTCGCGCTGCGCGAGCAGCTCGACCCCGGGGCCGCAGCGCTCGATCCACGGCGCGCGGATGAAGACCGCGGGGAACGGGACTTCGCCGAGCGCCGCGATCGGCAGATCGATCTCGGCCGACTCGTTCTGCCGGCCGAACGCGTTGCGCCGCACCGTGATGTCGATCAAGTTCAGCGTCGGCTGTTGCGCGTCGGCAACCTCGCGCGCGGCGACGATCATCCCCATGCACGTGCCCCATAGCGGCATCCCTGCTCGCACGCGCGCGACGATCGGCCGGTCGAGCGCGAAGCGATTCAGCAGCTTCATCACCGTGGTCGATTCGCCGCCCGGAATGACGAGCGCGTCCACACTCACCAGGTCGCGCGAGTTCTTCACCGGAATCACCTCCGCTCCGGTGCGCCGCATGGCGGCGACGTGTTCGACGACGTCGCCCTGCAGCGCGAGGATTCCGACGCTAGTTGCCACGGGGGGCCATCAGCTCCGCTTCGGTCAACGTGCGCACGTCGAGACCGGGCATCGCCTCGGACGCGCCTAGCGACCGGCACGCCTCGAGCACGACGCTCGGCTCGTTGAAGTGCGTCGTCGCGTCGACGATGGCGCGCGCGAAACGCTTGGGATCCTTCGATTTGAAGATGCCGCTGCCGACGAAAATGCCCTCGGCGCCGAGCTGCATCATCAGTGCGGCATCGGCGGGCGTCGCGACGCCGCCGGCGCAAAACAGCACGACCGGAAGCTTGCCGTGCGCCGCGACCTCGGAAACGAGCTCGAGCGGGGCGCCCAAGTCGCGAGCGCGGGCGACGAGCTCTTCCTTCGGCGCGACGCTGAGGTCGCGAATCGCGTCGCCGATCGCGCGCATGTGGCGCACCGCCTCGACGATGTTGCCGCTCCCGGCCTCGCCCTTGCTGCGGATCATTGCGGCGCCTTCGGCAATGCGGCGCAGCGCTTCGCCGAGGTTGCGCGCGCCGCAGACGAACGGCGTCTTGAACGCGAGCTTGTCGACGTGATACTTGTCGTCGGCGGGCGTCAGCACTTCGGACTCGTCGATGTAGTCGACGCCGAGCTGCTGTAGCACTTGCGCCTCCGCGAAGTGACCGATGCGAACCTTGGCCATCACCGGAATCGTGACTGCGTCCATGATGCCGCGGATCAAGTCGATGCCGCTCATGCGCGCCACGCCACCCGCGGCGCGGATGTCGGCAGGGATCCGCTCTAGCGCCATGACCGCGACCGCGCCGGCCTCCTGCGCGATCGCCGCGTGTTCGGGGGTGACGACGTCCATGATGACGCCGCCTTTGAGCATCTGCGCGAGCCCGCGCTTGACCGTTATCGTCCCGGTGCTTTCCATGTTCCTATCATAACAAGCGATCCCAATGAGAACATTGAGAACGCCGGTTTAGGGCAAAGGCGGCGCTGCGACCGTCGGAGAGCCCCCGGCGCCTGGCGACGGTGCCTCGGTGGCAGGCTGTACAGGCGCCGCCGTTGGACGGAAGGTCGGCAGCGGCTTCTGCCGCCAGATCGGGATGTTCGGATTCGGCGTCGGGGTCGGGATCGGGGTCGGGCGCGGCTTCGGCGTCGGGAGCGGCGTCGGCAGAGGCTGCGGCGGGACGCGCGGATCCGGAAAGTGCGGATCGCCGGCCGCCGAGAGCGCCTGGGAGCGCTTCCAGTCCGGCCCGTAAGGCTGCGCCGACCCGTTGGGTGACGGGCTCACCGAAACGGGCCCGACGGATTGCAGCGTCTGCTCCGTCGCCTGACCGATGACGCGGTCGCCCATGCGCTCGCCAATGGCAACCGCGACGAGCAGCACGACGGCGCCGACCGCGAGGACGATCGTCGGTAACTTCATACGCGCGCCAACGGACGCACCACGTCGAGCTTGGCAGCGCGCGCGCGGCGGTCGCTCGGCTTGCCGATCAGGTGCACCTCGCGGAGCTCGCCGGGCGCCATATCGACGCGCGCCGTGTGACCGCGGAATTCCAGCAAGACGTTGCGCGCGCGGTCGCTCAGGTTGCCGACGAAGATGCGCACCGCGCCGCTCTCGTCTTCGAAAGCGATCGCGCCGACTTCGACTGGCGAGGTGGTGACCTCGTCGCTCACGTCGCGCCCGGCGTAGATGCACTTGAACGGTTCCTCCGCCGAGAGCTGCGGCATGTCGCCGTAGATCGTGTCGTTGCGCAGATCCACGACGTACGTGCAGCGGCGCCCACCCCAGTGCACGCGTGCGGCCGCAACCCACTGCCAACCCTTTGGCCGCAGCGGCGCCAGGTGCGGACGCCCGCTGGTGCGATAGCCGTTCAGGCCGCCCACCGTCTCGGCGACGGCCCAGAGATACTTCGCTCCCGTCCACGGCGAGAGATACATGCCGCGATTGCTCAGCGAACCGCCGTCGAACCATTCGGCGAACTCGCCCGGCACGGTGTTGCGCGGGCTGCCGCCTTCCATCGCCGCGTACGACATGTTAAGGAACTGCACCGCCGCGTCGGTCATGCCGTTGCGCGCGAGTGCCACGCAGAACCACAACGTAAGGTCGGGCCAGATGCCGCCGAGCAGCCCGAAGCCGTACGAGGGAAAGTACCACGCGTCGGCGGTGGAGATCGTACGCAGCCCGACCGGCGTTACGAAGTCCGCCTCCTGTAGCCGCGCGAGGATCGCGCGGCGCTGCGGCTCGTCGGCGATGTTGAAGAGCACCGGAAAAATCTCGTCGGCCGTGAAGTTGTCCTGATAGTTCCCTTCTTGGTCGTAGTTGAGCACGAAGGCGCCCGTGTCGTCGTTGTACAGGTAGTCCATCATCGCTTCGCGCATCCGCTGCGCCTCGTTGCCGTAGCGCTCCCAGTGATCGTTGTCCCCGACCACGGCGCAGAGCATCGCGGCCGCCTCGAGCGCGAACACGGCCTCGGCGTTGATCTCCGTGACTGCGCCGTCGAGCGTGTAATAGGGAATGATGTTGCGCCACGAGCTGATGCCGTAGAGGTCGACACCCTTGGCGCGACACGTGATGAGGCCGTGGTCGTCACGTTGCGTGAGCATGTAGTCCGCGAGCTTTACGATCATGGCGCTGTGCTCGCGGACCCAGTCGTCGTCGAGCGTCGCGTTGTAGTGGTGCAGCATCGCGATGAGATGCAGCGGCGTGTCGTCGTTGATGTTGAGGTCGTAGTCGGTCTTGTAGCCGCTGACGCCGCGGACGTATTCGACCATCAGGCCGCTGTCTTCCATCGCGCGGTTGAACACCTCGAGCGCGTTGCGGCTGAACTCCGGCCAGAAGTAATCGAAGCCGTGAACCAGCCAGGACGTGTCGCGCGAGACCAGGATGTCGGACGGAGGCGAGTTCGTCGCGCCCCATCCGTGCGGATACTCCTTGACGATTCGCAGCATGTTGGCCTTGGCCCACGCCATGCCGCGGCTGATCTCGGGCGACGGCGTGAGGAAGCGCGCGTCGGCGAGGCGCTCCGTGAAATATCCTTGCGTGTCGTGCAGCGCGCGCTGATTGCCGATCAGCGATTCCAGCACCGGACGGCTGCGCTCCCTGCCGCCCTTGTCGTAGACGACGGCGAGGCGCAGCGACTCGCGCGCCCCCGCCGCCACCGTGATGTGGTACTCGAACGCGCCGAAGATGCGGCGGCTCACGAGCTCGGCCTGCTGCGGCGTCACGTCACCCGCAGTTTGCGGGGAATCGCCGGTCGCGAGCGTCGCGCGGCGCATCGCCTCGAGCAGCACCTGCTCGCGCAGCGAGAGTTGCACCGCGACCGGCGCGCGCGAGCCGCCCCACCACCGCTCGCCGCCGGTCTCGAGATTCCGCGAGCAGATGTAGCGGCCGTCGTTCCAGGCTCGCACCTCGTGCTCCGGTTCCCCGTAGAACCGCTGACCGACCAGCATCGCCCACGGAAAGAGCGCGACCTCTAGCTGCTCGGCCCCGGGGTTGTACAGCGTGACGTCAACGACGAAGGAGACCGCGCGATCGAATCCTGCACCGAAGGGGACGTAGAAGGCCTCCGTTACGTGGACGCGGTGTTCGAGCGTGAATTCAGAGATTTGCGCGTAGGGTAGAAAGGTGAGATCCCGCTCGATCTGGTGCGGGAAGAACGTGCGATCGCCCAGACGATACGCGATGTGATGGGTGCCGAAGATGATCTGATCCGTGTCGGCGTCCCACAGCCCGCGCACGCCGCCCTTTGCGGTCGACTGCGCGTAAGTCTTGAAGTTACCGAGCAAAAGCCCGTAGGGCGTTTCCGATTCGTGCAGGACGTAGGCGCAAAACTCGTTGCGTTGCGCATCATAACTGGACCCCATGTCTCTAAGACCTAGTGCGGCGTCGAGCGCAAAGGCGCCTCCTCCCGCGGCGGCAAACGACTGCCGCGTGCCGATCCACCAGGCTCCGGCGAAGATCAATCTCACGCTCGAGGTTCTCGCGCGGCGCGACGACGGCTATCACGGCATTCGCAGCGTCATGGTGCCGCTCGAGCTGGCCGACGAACTGGCGATCGAACGTAGCGAGCGCTTCATCTTCTCGTGCGACGTGCGCGAGCTCGGGGGCGAGCGCAATCTCGCCGTGGCGGCCGTGCGCGCTTTGGGCGAGCCGCCGCCGGTGCGGATCGAGTTGCGCAAGCGGATCCCCACGCAGGCGGGCCTGGGCGGCGGATCGAGCGATGCGGCGGCGGTGCTGCGCGCCGCGATGGGCGGCGCCTTCGGTGACCCCGGCCCGCGCGACTGGCTGGGAATCGCGCGCGTGCTCGGCTCGGACGTCCCGTTCTTTCTCGCCGGCACGGGCGCGCTCGTCGAGGGCACCGGCGAACGGATCACGCCCGCGGGAGCGTTGCCGTGCTGGCACGTGCTGATCGTGAAGCCGCCGGTGGCCGTCTCGACGGCGCAGGCGTATGCGGCGCTCGACGAGCGGCCACGGCCACAGCGCGCGCGCAAGGGCAGCGTGTCGCTCGGGCTGCTCGAGGCGCTGCAGCGCGCCGATTTTGACCAAGTCGAGGCGCTGTTGCAGAACGACTTCCACGATGTTATCGCCGCGCAAGCCCCGGAGGTGGCGACGGCGTTGGAGGCGCTGCGCGCCGCGGGCGCGCGCAACGCGCTGCTGGCGGGGTCGGGCTCGTGCGTCTTCACGATCGCGCCTCAGCGCGCGCACGTCGAAGCGATCGGCGAGCGGCTGGCGCTGCCGGACGTGTACGAACGCTACACGAGCACATTCGCCGCGACGCCGGGCTGGCGCTGACGCGTGGACGCGATCGTTCTCGCAGGAGGGCCGCTCGACGACATCGCGCGCCTGCAGCCGGGCGCCCCGAACAAAGCATTCGTACCGATCGCGGGCGTGACGCTGGTGGGGCGCGTGCTGCGGGCGCTGCGCGGATCACGTGAGATCGGACGCATCGTGGTCGTCGCGCCGCCGAGCGTCGCCGGGCAACTGGATCTGGCGCCTGCGGACGAGCTGCGCCCCGACGGCGTGCGGATCACCGAAAGCCTGCGCAGCGGGCTCGCCGGTTTCGCGCCGGACGAGGCGGTGCTAGTCGCCGCGTCGGACATGCCCGTGCTCACGCCCGAGTCGGTGGATGATTTCGTCGCGCGCCTGCGCGCACTCGATGCGGATGTCGTCTACGGCTGCGTTGAGAAGAACGCACACTTGCGCCGCTTCCCCGACGTGCCGCACACTTGGGCGCGCATGCGCGACGGTACGTATTGCGGGGGCGGAATCGTCGGCATAAAGCCGCGTGCGTTGCCGCTCCTCGAGCGCTTCATCGAACGGCTCGGCGCGGCACGCAAGCATCCATTTCGGCTCGCGTCGCTGTTCGGCTGGGACATGCTCGCGCGTTTCGCCATCGGGAGGCTGAGCATCGCCGCCGCGGAGGAGCGAGCATCAAAGACCCTTGGCGCGCCGGTGCGCGCGCTCATTTCACCCTATCCCGAGACCGCCGTCAACGTGGACCGCGTCAGCGACGTTGCCCTGGCGGAACGCCTACTTCTCGACTAGATTCGCCACCAGAGATCTATCGAGGTAATGCGACATCCGCGCGACGAGGGCACCTTCACGCTGGGATAGATACCGTATTTCGCGTCAAGCGTAATTCGCGTCAAAAGCAATGCCGGACCGAAGAATGCCGTACGCGAGAACTAAGAGTTTGCGCATGACTGCGCCGATGATCAGCCGCTTGTGCTTTCCGGCCGTCGCGAGGCGATCGGCAAAGATTTTAAGAACGGGATTGAACCGAAGGGCGACGATCGCCGGCATGTAGAGCGCCTTGCGAAGGCGCGAGTTGCCGGTCTTACAAAGGCGTGGCCGGCCATGGATGGAGGTTCCCGAGCGCCGGTGCCTCGGCGAAAGTCCGGCGTATGCTGCGACGGCTTTGGCCGATTCGAAGCGATCCAAATGCGGGATCTCCGCCAGCACCGCTCCGGCGGTCGTTTCGCCAATTCCAGGGATTGATGTCAGCAGATCACGCTTGTGCTTGAGGTCAGGATGGTCGTCGAAGTGCTGCCGGATCTGGCGCTCGACCTGAGCGATCTGCTCGTCGAGAGTGGCGATCACCTCGCGAATTGACGCTTTTATCACGGGCGCCTCGGACGACTGCTCGTAGACTGATTGCTGAACGCGGGTCGTCTTGAGGTGCTCGTAATGGCGCATAAGAGCCTGTAATACACGGATTTCCGGCGGTGGCGGAAGCCATGACTCGGGACTCTGGCTCTTACAGAATCGGGCAATCAAGGCGGCGTCGACCGCGTCGGTCTTGGTGCGGAGCAGCTCGCTTTGCGCGAACGCCTTGATGCGCGCCGGGTTGACGACGCTGACCCGGTACTCGAGCCCGTGAAGGCAGAGCGCTAACGCCTCCCAATACGCGCCCGTCGCTTCCATGCAGGCGTGGACGTCGCCAGCTTGGCGATTTTTCAGCCACGCCATGAGCTGTTCGAAGCCTTTTGGCGAGTTGGGAAAGACCTTCTTGGCCTCACCTCGATCGCTCAAAAGGTAAACATGAAACGTGTCCTTTGAAAGGTCGATTCCCAAAAACGATGACATGTGCGCAGCCTCCGATGACGGCGTCTCTTCTGGATCGACCTTGTGCATTCGAGCTGGCGCGACGAGCGCCGCTCACGATACCGTCCGATCTTTGGAGACACCAATGGGCAGGCCGCCTATCTATCCCACGAGGTGTAATCCCTAGGAGTTAAGTCAGCGTGACCTGCCCTAACGTCATAATACAAGATGTTAAGGCGATCCAAAACGAGCCCTCTTGGGCATGCCGCGATGCTTGAGCGTCTCGACATCAGGGTTTGTCGACGATTTCAATAGGTAGCGCTTCAACGCCATAGTACCGTGCACACGATTGAATTCTTTGTACTAGCTCGGAATCGTTAAAGTAACAGAGACAGTCCGGATTCGCGAACTCGGCTCGATAACCACGTTCGTGTTTAATGGCTGTTCCCCAAAGCGAAACGCGGCCGAGCACAACGTATTCTGGCCCACGGCCTTTAAACTCGATACTTTCTAGTAAGTCTGCACGCGACTTATATGCGCGAAAGCCTGAGGCATTCGTCAGGGCGGGTTTGGGGACCGCGATCATCGGCTGCGCCGGCAACCAACGTAAATCCCAGAACCGTGATATGAGATAATCATCACGCCATCCTAGCCTCCACGCGCGCCACGCGATAATCACGCCTGCTTGCATAAAAGGCTCGCTCACGACGTAAATCTTATCCGCGGAGTGCAGTTACTTAGCACGTTAAGAATGCGGTTGTCGCGATCGGCCTGCCTAGTAGCATCGATGTGTTCAGACAGCCGCGTGATACGTAGCAGAACCTCTCACGGAATATCGATACCCATAAATAGGGATCTGTATCGCGCTCTTAAAATGAGGAAGATAACGGCTGACCTTTTCAAACGACAAAGATCCACCCGACCAATTCTGATTATATTTAGTCACCATGGTTCGTTGAAAGCGATTGGTCGTTACTACATAAATTCCCACGTCAATACGATTTAACGCGCTGTACGAGCCGATCTGCAGTTTCAAAACGTCGATCCCGAGAAACGACGAATGGCCAAATTGAACTTCCACTCCGATCCGGTCTTTCAGGAAGTCCATTCTTGCGCTAGGATCCTGCGGGTCACCAAAAACAAGTGGCTGATCTTCCCAGCCAGCTTCGACGAAACGCTTGCGAATGATCGAGTTAAAGCCGCCTCGCGACATCTGAGAAGGATCACATTCTGCGGTTAGGAGTTCTTCAACTTGCCGCTTCAGCGCTAAGCGACTGTTTAGCACCTCGTCCGCGAAGCGATACGAGAAGCGTTGCAAGGACAGCGCTATCGACGGCAGGTTCATGACTGAAGAGCAGCTATCACTTCATAGATTTCGGCGACCGAAAGCGGAAACCTAACAGTAAAGTATTTGCGGGCAATCACAAAGCTCCTCGCCGATCCCCGAAAGGGTGGCGGCGGCACAGAGGGTAAATGTCGGCCTCGCCGGTAACTGCAGAACCGAGGTTGAGTTGAACACAGGGAAACCGCGCGAGCGTCAAGCGCACGATGGGCTCGATCGTCGTCGAGCTCCGCATCAGACCGATCAGATCGCAGTCAGTGAAGTCGATGCGGAGACAACGAGGCGTCTTTATGAGTTGCACGTCACCAGCAAGAATCCGATAGTTTTGCCGCGCAATTTTAGCGCTGCTGAATCGGAAGATGCGTTCGTCTTTGAGGAGATAACACCGGTTATCCAGAAACTAGGTAGAAAAGTCGGCTTGGCGGTTGGCGTTCCTGGCGCCGAGCAGTACCGGACCATTCATGAGTACGACGCCAACCTAATGCCGGCGGTGTTAGTCTTCGCGAGCTCCTTTTTTAGCGACGCATCATCGGAACTTGCCGTCTCCTTGTTGAAGGAGCTAGGGCGTTATGTGTTGTCGCGCTGGGGCTCTCGCGGTGCCGAAACCAAGGATGTAGCTCTGGAAGTACTCGTTACTAAGGAACGCGAGGCTAAACGAATCAACTATTCTGGTCCGCCCGAAGGCCTCGATGCCGTAGTAAGAATCGCGCGGACTGTCTTTGATCACGCCGATGGCGAAGAGAATAGCGAGTGACAGAAGAGAATCGACCAGTAGTGGGTACTCCTGAGCAGGCGTTGGCAAAACTCGCGGAAGACTATCCGAGATACCGCCGCATCGCAACATTCGCGTTTAAGCCCAAGCTGAAGGAAGCCGCACTTAGTGATATCGACTATACTCTAGCGCAATGCAAACGCGCCGTTGAAGGATCTCGCAAGGCCCATGACGAGTCTGCGACGACCCGCTGGCGTAAAATCGCTGAATTCTTAGAAGCCCAGCACTATGAGCTTCGGATGTGGCTTTTTTTGAACCGCAATGAGATGCACGCGGCTTGGGAAAGCTTAATTAGCGGCCAAACGTCAGCACATTGGGCTGCTAGGTGGCTGCCAGAGTTCGAGCCAGCAGAGCACTTAAACTCTCACCTTGCGGACGTCGAGCGCGTTATTTTTCCGAAACAACAATTCCTAAGCCCCTCTTTGATAATTGATGAGGGGACCGTGGAGTGCAGCATCTGTCACAGCGTCGGTCATGTGTGCGATCACATAGCAGGAGAAATATACAACGGCGAGGTTGCCGCTAATATAATTCATGGCATAGAAGGCGTTAGAGAAGTATCATTTGTAGACGAGCCGGCAAATAAACATGCAAGAGCGTTTCGGTACGGCAATATTGATCCTCTTACGGGGGAAGACGTGGGGGCATCACCTAGAGAAGCCGACGGTAACTCAAACGAGGTTACGAACTAAATCGTAAAGGCCCGGCGTATTTATCGTGCAAGCTATCCAGAATAATTTGTGTAGGCGGCGAACTCTCGCCGATTCCCGTTAAAATGACCGTTGCCGGTACACCCCAGCGACTTACAAAGATCCCGTCGCCAATCTTTTCCCAGGTCTGCTTGAACGGGAAATGCGTTAGTTTGCCGACAGCCGAGTCTTTGGGGTCCGCAGCTCGCGTAACTTCAACGACGCGCGTACGGCTCAGGTTTGTAAAAAAGAACTGCGTGAGTTGATGATTGATATGCGGGTCGGCGCCACCGTAGCCGATCAAGAGAAGGTTCGGACTTCTCGCTAGCGAGTCGAAGAGACTATTAAGGTAGCTGCTGTAAGGTTGAGAGTTCAAGCGCTCTAACTTCCGCAAGCCTGAAACTATCGGTGAAACGACGTTCGCCAAGTCGGCGTATTCATCCATCAGAAAAGCTTGGTGGAACTGCTGCCAGTTACGGGTAGCCTCGTCGGCGGATGCCATCTCGATAATCTCTAGGGGCGGTCCGTGTGCGAGGCCTGCTTGGGTTTGGTCATAACCGAACCGCACACAGCCATGAAGATGCGCCAGCCACAGCCGAAGCTCTCCAACTTTTTCTTCCGCTTGTGAATACTCATCCGAGCGGAAATGGCGCGTGGTCGGGTCGAAGCCGTTGTACCATTTGCTCCCAACGTCCACGGAGATCGCGTTGATTGTACGATCGGCCACGGTATCGTAATTAAGCGTGAACCAACGAAGATCGTAAGAATCGGCCAACGGTCGCAACCATGCGTAAAGGTGTCCTTTACCACCGTCGTCCACCTCTATTAGACGGGCTTGTATATGCTGTAATAAGGAAAGCCGCTCCTTTCTATGCTCTCGCCAATCGTCTGAAATATCTGCCGTATCTCTGCTCAAAGCCAAGAAGGGCTTGAGATCGCTAACTGCACGAGAGGCCTCTTCGGGGTTTAGATAGGCTTCCAACTCCTCAAGGACGTGAAGCACGTCTTCAAAATTTGTCGCTTCAGCGGGCCGATCCGTTCTTAGAAGGCGATCCAGAATGTTGTGAGAGAGATCGCTCTGGGAGATTAGTTCAGTAAGCTGCTTCGTAGTAGGGCTCCCGGCGCTAACTGACGCGCCCGCGCCTGTAATGACTGTTATCGACTCGCGACTTGCGGATTTCTCTGTCACTTCATTTCCTTGATCGACCTTGATGCCGCTCAGATTCTGTTTCTATGGCCTTTATAAGGAGTTCGCGATTTTTGGGGTGCGGCATTCTTCCGTAACGTGCTGCCTTGAGCGTTGCTGGAGATAAACCGGTTAGCAGTTGCAGCCCTGCAAGTCGCATTGCTTTAAGTCTCGGTACGATATTCCGAAGCCAGACTTCACGCTCACGTTCCGCGTCCGGATGCTCCGTGTAAATTCTTTCCAAATCGTGAATCGTTCCTTCTTCCACCTCCTCCAATCGGTTTGACTCCTTACCGATAAAATGAAGTTCTCCAACTCGAACGTGTCTACGATCCAGGATCCCGACAGTTTGGCGGTCACAGGGCTGACCGTCGGGCCGAGCACATTTAAACTCTTCGTGATATTCGTACTCTGCTAGCACTTCACCATACGTATCGAGCTCGGCAATGTCGCCGCTGCGTACATTCGAGGTGGTGACGTCGTAGCGCTGGCCGGTATGCTCATCAATCCAAGGCGCGGCGAGCCACTTCTTTGGATCTCGCTCGAAGGGCGCAATGAGATGGAATCGCTCCGGGTCTACGCCGATCGGGTACCCTAGCTTTCTCACGTGCGCGCTGAGCAGAAAGTTAAAAGGCTTGATCTGCTGCGCGTATGTCTTACCTGCGTTGAGCAATTTGAACGACGTCATGACAAAGGGACTGCTCACGCTCATGCGGCCCACGGCTGGAAGCGAATGGAACGGCAAAACGATGGTGCGAAGCCCGAGCGCTTTCCGAAGAATACGTAACCATGCTCGCGCGAGGACAACTTCGATCCAATTACTCATGAACAGCGTCAGCTCTGGTGCTATGCGATCTCAGCGAAACGTTATGCGCTATTCCTGCGTGACACCAATGGTGCTCCCGAGCTCCTCCGCGACAAGATCAATAACGGCGAAGACCGCTGGTCGGAGCACGGCCTCGGTCAGCTTCTTAATCCGACAGAACCAGATAGCGACGATCGTGAATGGATCGAAAAAGTGTGGCTGCGGATTATTCGCAAGCATCTCGGAGTTCAAACGAGGATGCCGACGTTCGCTAAACTTCCAGCCGTGAGCCAAACGAGCGTAAGCAGTCCATTCGTCATGCGGTCGCTAAAGCTGCTCAACAAAGACAAATCCTATCCGAAGCAGGTCAAGCCGTTCAACTTCCTTCTCAGTGCGCATATACGAAAGCTCGGCTACCCGATCGAGGTAGATCCGGAACGCTTCCACCTCATTGCACCCTTCGAATCGAATCCAAGTAAATGGCTAGCTGTACCCTGGATTGATGAATATACGGAGAAGCGCTTTCCAGTCACTACATCTGAACTTCGTGGCGGCAACGTAGCTGCGCTCAACACTTATGGCTCCGTGCTACGCGATTATAAGCACCACGAAGAGTTTAAGTGCGTTGGACCGGATGGCCGGCAGTGCCGAAGGCAAACACTCGGGCTGCTGGGCCGCCGACACGTGCGGATCGCGCGCCTGCGCTTCATCGGCAAGGAGTCGAATCGGCTTGAAGACGTTGAGGAGGGCTCGCTTCACGATGCCGGGAGCGCCTACACGGAGTACCCAAATGCGCGACGCGAGCGCGAGGAGTGGCTTAATAGCGTCGTGCCAAAGCTCAAGGCTATGCGGATGTCGGAGTTGGAGCGTCTCACGGAACTCTCTCCCGCGACACTCAAGGCCGCCCGAGCTGGAAGGATGCCACATCCCAAAAACCGCGAACTCTTGCGTAAAGCTGTCACTAGATATTAATGGCGCGCTTTTTACGGATCAGCCTGGTTTGCAGGAGCCCAGTGCATCAATTCTAGTAGAAGGCAACCGTGAGCTCGCCGTTTAGTGCTGCTGGCCCGACTCAAGGAACGCTGTTTCAGATACGGTACGCGCTTTGGCTATTGGTGAAGGCAGCGCACGATGACCCAACCGTGTCGATCCGAGTTGAGGGGTCAGACGACATCGAGGTCGTTCGTGATAAAGGATCCGATTTAATCCAGACCAAGCACCATGCGCCAAGCGTTCCCGTGCCGCTCACTGATCAGAGCTCTGACTTATGGAAGACGCTGCGCGTTTGGTCAGAACTTACTCTGGCAGACTCCACGGTTCTAGAAAGCACTCTTTTTACTCTAGTCACAACTGCAACGACCAAGACTAATGACGTTGTGCATAAGATCGCGGAGGGCCGCAACGTCTCTTTCAGCGACGCAAGCGGCATAGCTCAACGCCTGACTGCAATCTCCGAATCGGGTGGTAATAAGAAGAATCGGCCTGGATACCAAGCATTTCTAAGCCTTTCCGCGGGTGATCGAGCGCGGCTTATTCAGCACGTTAGAATCATCGACGCGACGCCAAGCAACATCAACATCTCCAAACAGCTTCAGGATGCATTACGCAGCACGGTCACGGGGAAGCCCCAGCTGAAAGCTCTTGTGGAGCGTTTAGAGGGTTGGTGGAATAGCAGAGTCGCCAGCAACCTTCAAACTAGCGGTGATCAGATCACGGCCGAAGAGCTCTTCGCAGAAATAAGGGATACTGCTGACTCGCTTGGTCCAGAAGCCCTACCTCGAGACGAAGAAGCGCTGGCCTATAAGGCCTTGCTCTCCATTAACGAGGCATTGATCTACGTTCGACAGCTTCGTCTGCTTGAATACCGCGATTCGGTAATCCTCAGGGCCATAACCGACTTCGTGCGAACGCAACGACAGATTTCCGTGTGGATGCGAGAGGAGTTGTTGCTAGTCAATGAATTGCCGCGTTACAAGCAAAAGCTTTTTGACGAATGGCAGCTGCGGTTTGACTTTATGTTAGACGCGGTTCAGGGGGTCACGGACGTTCATACTCTTATAGACCGAGGGAGGGCCCTCTACGAATCGATCATCCAGCAATCCCTTCCGATTCGCCACGATTGGCTGGACAGCACAATTATGAGAGGGTGCTATCACGACTTGGCGGACCACCATGACGTGGGCTGGCATCCGCATTATAAGGAATTACTATGAAGCCGTTGCCACGGTGGAGTGCGAGGCCTTACGTTGTTCAGAATCTGTTTAATCCAGCATTTTGCGGCTTGCTACTTTGGGAGGCAATCCGTGGATACAACGATACGGGAATGGAGTATCCCTTAAGCCACGTAGTTTTACCAATGGTTTTGCATCGCGATATTAGATATGCGCTACCGAGCACCGCAAGGACCACTCTAATCGCTTGGCTTCAGGGTCATCCAGAGCACGCAGTTCTTCTACCGAGCCTTATAAGCAGAATGGTGCCTTTTACGTCGGAGGGGCTGCTGTGGGCGACAAACGCTAATGTAATCAGGGTTTCGAGCCTTGACGGTAAGCTTTCGATATTGCAGAAGCCGCCTGCTGCTGATGAAATCGTCGACGATCAGATCGCCGAGGTAAGCCATTGTGTACACAAAGCGGGTTTCGTGGGCAAATGGCTGGCGAAGTCGGGGTCTGCCGCGGTGATATATGCCATTTTGGGAGTTCGACCATAGGTGCAAATAAAAGCCGTTGTCCTGTACAGTCACGATGGGCGAAGTCGATCCGTGGACCTTCACCTGGGGGCGCTTAATTTAATCACGGGAAGGAAGGGCACCGGCAAGAGCGCGCTCATCCGAATTATCGAGTATTGCCTGGGTTCAACGGAGGACAATATACCCGAAGGTGTGATTCGCGAAAGCGTGTCGTGGTACGGCCTTTTGCTGAGTTTCCCGGACGGGGAAATGTTTGTAGCGCGAGCCGAACCGAAGCCGGGAGTTCGTTCTAGTAGCCAGATATTTGTCGATATCGGTGAGACGCTCGATATACCCGACGTTTCATTGCTGGAGCAAAACAGCAATAGCGAGGCGTTAGTGAAGCTTCTGAGTGAACGGCTGGGTATCGCTAACGTGGAGACGCAGCGAGACGCTCGCAGCAGCCAAATGCAATATAAGATTACGATAGCGCACTCCTTGTTCTTTACGTTTCAGCGCCAAGACGAAATCGCGAAACCTACGCTTCTGTTTCACCGGCAAGATGAGCCGTTTGTGGACTCACACATCAGAGATGTACTCCCGTACTTCCTGGGTGCGATGGGTGAGGATCGGTTGACTTTCATGCAACGACTTCGTTTGGAGCGAAATGCACTGCGCCAATTAGAACGCGAGTTGGAGCTTCTACAGCCAACCATCACGGAGGATCCGCGAGCAGAGGCGCTGCTTCATGAGGCCATGTCGGTGGGATTGGCGCCCAAAGACCGAGGGGATAAAAAGGCGCTCGACCTTTTGAGAGAGCTTGACGTTGATGCCGAGCCGATCCTAGACATCGAGGGGCTGGAGGAAGAGCTGGAAAGGCGGCGAGACCAGCGAGAGCGTCTACTTGCAGAGCAGCGTTCGGTTCGAAGGCGCGTCGAGACTCTTAAGGCGCTAAACCGAGAAGAGGTTGGCTACGACGGCGAGCTCGATTCGCAGCGAGCTCGGCTCCGTTCAATCGATTTAATCCGCACAAACGGTGATCCTCATTGCCCGGTCTGCGATCAACTCTTGCTGGAACACTTACCCACGGTAGCGGCAATCGCTGGTTCGATCAAACGATTAACTACTCAGCTTGATCGAGTGGCTGCCTCAAGACCAAGAATCGAGGAGACCGTTGCCGCGCTTGAGGAGCAGGCGCTGGAGCTCAGGGAGAGGCTGCGCTCTAACCAGGCGACAATCAATATTGTCGAATGGCGCACGGCACGGATGCGAGCCTATCGTGACGAGTTTGCAGCATCAGCCGTTGTGAGGGGCCGCATTCAATACTACTTCGAGAGCGTTAAGCAAATCGACACGCGGGCGGAGTCCTTGTCTGAGGCAATCCAAGCCGGTTGCGCTACGGTTAAAGAACTGGAGAGTCAACTGTCATTGGAAAATGTCGAAGAACAAATGGACTCGATGTTGCGCTACATCGAAGATGACATGACTGCGTGGTCGAAGCAACTCGATTTGGAATATACAACGCATGTGCGGTTAGACCCTAAACGTCTAACAGTAGTCGCGGATACGAGGAACGGCCCCCTACCGCTTTACCGAATGGGCAGCGGCTCAAATTGGGTGGGTTATCACATCGTAGCGTATGCGGCGCTCCATCATTGGTTCGAACAGAATAAAAGGCCAGTCCCACGTTTTATCGTGTTTGATCAGCCGACCCAGGTCTTTTACCCTGAAGACAGCGACGATCCAACCGCCTATAGGAACGATGATGACCGCAAACGCGTTGAAAACCTGTTCCGCTTCTTCGCGAACCTACCATCATATCTCAATCACAATGTCCAGATCATCGTCACAGATCATGCCTTGTTGCATTTTCCTGAATTCGAAGCGGCCTTGCGCGAAAACTGGCACGTTTCGGGGGCGCTTATTCCAGAAGACTGGCCGAAGAGAGCAGCGCCCAGCGCCTAGATACTTTATGTAGATTCGATTGGCTATTTAATGTCTAAGCTTACAGTTCTCCTAGGGAGCGGCTTTTCGGAAGGGCTGGGCCTGCCCGGTACGAGGGACTTCACCGAACTCGTTCGCGGCCCCGTAGACGAAAGCGCTATAGCGCTCGGGTTTCGGCATAACGTCTACGGTTCACTAGACCGGGTTAGCGCACCTCAGGCGATGTGGCGCATGGCAAGCGGGTATTACGAAATAGTCAACTTCGAAAATATACTGCATCTAGCAGAGACAATAATGGCTTATCGTAATATACGAGGGTGGCTTAGCGCGGCTGATCGCGCCAAGCCTGCATATGGCGCCTTTATGAATATAATGGCACAGTGGAAGGAGGTGATCGATGGCTTTTCTTTTCAAATGGACCGTTTCATTGAGGACTCGCTAAACGAGATCGCCAGACTCCTTATCGATCGTGCAAACGAGCTTTCAGCCGATCGACGCGCAAAAACTGCTTTACTTTTCCAACGGTTAGCTCGAGCGTTCAAACTAACGATCGCCACGCTCAACTATGATGATGTCGTTGAGCGTAGCATCGACAATTGGAACGATGGCTTTGAAGCTGTGGACGGTATGCAAGTATTTTCGCCGCTAAGCCTGGTCGAGGAATCAAATGTACCACAACTCTTGCACCTGCACGGCAGCGTCCGTTTTTACACTAAGCAAGATGGGGCAGGGCTTTCTATCGCGCGTGGGGAGAGCACCGCGGAAGCTGACGCGCCACAAGGTCGTCGAGTGTTCTTCAAGGATACGCAGGCAGGAGATCCTATAGTGCTAGGCCCGATGATTTCAGGCCTCAGGAAGAGCGACAAGGTATCGATCACGCCTTATGGTTACTACAACTGGGCATTACGAGACGCGCTAATCCGACATCCGAAGCTGCTAGTTATCGGCTACGGGGGCTTTGATTCGTATATCAGCGACATGATCCAAGGCGTATATGATGTTCATGGTGATAATACTCGCGCGGCTTTTGTGGGACTACGAGACAAGACCAAGCCCATTACGGACTTTGGACTTTTGTTGCCCATCTATTTGATGGGTTCACGAATGGCGCTTTCCGACCGGAGGGCGGAACTAGACGGACTGGTTGGCTTGCGATCCTGGAGTGGAAACAATACATGCAAATACTTTGTCGACGGTTTCCCGCTTTCGGAGACCGAGATCGACGAGATGCTCGTGTTTCTTCAGTCATGATTGGTCCAAGAGCAAAGAGGCTATGTTATTTAACGTCAAGGACGGCCAGCACGAAGCGCGTCCATTTGATCTAACATAGCGTCTAGCTGGCGTAAGAGATCGGCTTCCTCTATTACGCCGGCACCTTCGAGAAGTAGGAAAGCCGCCTGCTCATCCCGTGCTTCAATGTTGAAAGCAAGCAAAACCGCCTCATTTGAAGGCCAGAGAGCTTCACCATCATAATGGCGCGCCGCGTTAGCCGCGCACCAGATCACCTTACCAAACGGAATGTCGGGTCTAACAAGGGCCCCAAAATCGACACGATCTCGCTCATCGCGGTCAAGTACCTCGCGAATGTAGGTCCGAGCGATATTGTCTGATAGCAACGCGATGCAGGCCGCGATCGGATACATCCCGACTTGCTGCATCCGGTCGAAGTCCCGTTGCAGACGCTGATTGTCGAAGACGAACGCTCTCGCCATTTCTTCTCGCCAGGCGACGCCTCGTCGGCGCCACTCGTCGTAGGCTTGAAATAGGGGAGTGAGTGCGATGCGCGCAAGGCTGATCAGGTGGTCCCTCGTCATCATGCGGCCGTAGATCATCCGGTAACATTACCCGCTCGCAGCAATGAACACTTCAGAACTCGACACCAGTACAGATTTGTATCCGGTCATACTGGCCCAGATCCCACGCGGCACTGCCAGCCGGGAGGGCTCGTTTTGGGTGGGCTTATCTCCTATCCCGCGCCGCAGCTTAGCGGGCATAGGGGAACGGACGTAATTCGGGGCCCCCTAGCTCCTCGCGCGCCGCGCTTCGCGCGTCGTCAGAAAGCGCCGTAAAATAAGGCTTTTTCAACTCTCGCGGTCGCGATGGCTCGGCGCAGCGCCTCGTGCAAACTTTGCAGCGCTGTTTGCAAAAAGCGGTGGGCGTCGGAAACGCTATATGGTATAAGCCTTTTTCGTTATTTCTCGCGATGCAAGGTCAGCGGGGGATGCATCGAGGTGCGAGGATGACTCGGCTCGGGCGAGGCGATCGGCGCCGCTATGCCGCGCAGCGGCGATGCCTGCGAAGCCAAAGCCGCAATGCAAAACGGCCCCGCATTCGCGAAACCGTGCGAAGCGCGGGGCGGCGGGGCTAAGGCGCAAACCACAATCCCGGAGTAACCTGTCTGAAATCGAAGTCGCCTACCGTTTCACCTGATGCAGGATCTATCGAGAACTTTATACTGCCTCCACCAATCCGAGTCCCAAAGCCGCTAACAGAATCGCCTGAAAAACTTAGCATTTTTATCCCGTCGAGTGAGACTCGTTTCGAGCGCCAGAGGAAGCCGCTTTCGCCAATCGCCACTACGTCGATGCTCGTTCCGACGAACAATCTGCCGTTTGCGAGATCAGAAACTGCGCAGGTGGCCGGTGTAGAGATCGGTACTTCGCTAATCGAATGTGTATTTTCGTTTATCAGATAGAGCAGATATGATTCGCTCGTTGTGAATCCTACTATCAACGAGTTCGGTGTTGTAAAGAGCGAACTATTCTCTACAGTTCCATGGAACGAGTAAATCCGTGGTTTACTGGTACCCCTTTGAAGTTCAAATTCGAGCTTTGGGTCACGATTTGTTCCGGTCGTGACCGCGATGGCCTGAACAACGGGAGTATTCTGTCGTAGGATGATGCGCGCGTCGTAGTCGGTCGCAAAGCCACCGCGTATAAGGCCGGAGTCAATCACTGGGACGGTATCGCGCAGGGCGCACCGATCGGCGGCTGCGATCCACCGCAGCTGGCCAGCATTGCCGCGGCCACGGAGCTGAACAGCGCATAGCGGCTAAGATCCAAGCTTCTCATCTCCCCTTTCCTCGCTGCGTGAACGCCACCCAGCCCAGCATCGTTTCGGCTTAGCCCCGCTAAGGCCCCGCGGCGGGCAAGCCGCTGCGCGATCTAAGCTGCCTTGCCCGCTATGCGATCCGGCGCCGCTACGCCGCGCGCTGCGATGCACGCGAAGCCATCCCGTGCAGCGCGGGCGATGCGGCGGTGAGGCTAATCGTTGGCTTTACTGACGACGAGGCCACTAGGATAGTGCACGTCTTTCGTAATCGTTTTCGTCGCATCGCCGCCGGATGGATATGGGAAGTAAAGAACGTCGCCAGTACACTTTCCGCCGCATAAGTTTGGGGCGATTAGTCGGTTGCCAACAATGAAATATTGCTCTACGCCCCCCAGATCGCTACCGCTAAGGGTCGTGGAACCAACTTCGGTTCCGATATCCCCGCTGATGGAGAACTGGTACACGATGGACGTATTCTGGTCGCCTACCGTTACGTACTTTCCATCCCACTGCACGCCGCCCGGGAACCCAATGCTCTGATTTAGCGTAACGCTCTTGAGCTTCGTGTCGCCCTTCGCAAGCTCTGCGAACTCGAAGGCACTCGACGGCCCGTTCTGACCGTCCACAAAGAGATTGCCGCTGCTGTCGTAGCCGCAAAAGTAATACATCTGGAACGCGCGGTTTTTGTAAAGCTTGGGGCTGCCTTTGGCTCCCTTATAAATGCCCACCGCACCATTGTTTCCGAAGCCGAGGCTGGACACAGCAAGATTGCCCGTGGTGGGGTCTACGGAACAACCGAGCGCATCAGGGCCCGGAGCCTGAAGCGTTGCTATTGGATGATTGCCTCCGTGCGCGTACTCGAATATTTTACCAGTGTCGGTATCTGTAATAAATATGTTACCGCGCCCGTCAACGCACTCGCCCCCCGGAAGGGCAAATCCCCGAAGGATACCGACCAACTTTCCGCGAGGGTACGAGTACACGGTGACCCACGCCGAGTTATGACTAGACGCCGGGCTGTTGGAGACATAGAGCAAATCCTCGCCGCTCGCTTCTGGCAGCATCCAAGAAGTGCCGCCGCTGCCTAGCTGAGCCGCGCCTGCGGAGCGTTGAGCAGCCAGACTGTGCTGCGCGTGGCTTTGCGGCATTGCTCTTGGCGCGCCGATCGGCGGCTGCGATCCGCCACAGGCTGCGAGCGTGGCGAGCGTTAGGGAAATCACCGTCAAGTCTAGCGTCTTCACTCGCACGCTACCTTAGCGGCTTGGCGCAACAGAAATGGTTACAGCCTGAAAGTGCATGTCGCCTGCTTTATATTCTCCAAAACGCTTTATGAAATTGGTGGCCCTGCCGCCTTTTGGATATTTCCAAATACCGATTGTCTTATTTGCAGCACCGTGTAGCGGGAATGGCACGATAACTGAGTCCCCGTAAATCCAGGACGCGCCGCCGCCACGACGACTAACCCTTCTGAGGGAGGTCGTTCCCGAGACGGTTACCGTTGAACCCGAGATTCTCAACCGCTTGATTTCGCCAGTATCGGCCACCTGATACGTCATGCGCTTTCCATCCCACTGCACTTGACCGGGCTCGCCGATGTCAGAACTAATCGTCAACAGTTCAAAAGCCCCCCCATTTCGCGGCAACTCGGAAAGCGCGGGCTGAGGTCCGTCCTTATCTGTAAAGCCGTCAACAAAAAGATTCCCCGCGTTGTCGTAACCGCAGTGGAATGAGTCGACGCCCGATGTATACAGCGTTGGTGGACCTTCCTCATTTGGAAAAACTGCCACGTCTCCGCCCGTACTTCTAAAGACAACTGCGAGGTTATTAGTCGTCGGGTCCACGGAACAGCCATCGGGTTGATATCCAGGAAGGCTTAAGGTAGCAAAGGGCGTCGTGCCGCCGTGTGCATACTCAACGACATCAGACTCATAGGATATGAAGACATTCCCTTGGCTGTCTGAACATATCGCCGAGCCGCCTGTTGGAAGCGCACCGATAAACTGGCCATTGGGATATGACAACACGCAGGTTCCGCCACAGCCACCTACCGCGTAAATCAGCTCACCGCTACTTCCTGATAGCGTCCACGAATCTGCTGAGGCTTGCGCGTGAGTTGCGGCCGTCATCCCTGGCGATGTCCCCAGTTGCGCAGCGATCGGCGGTTGCGACCCGCCGCACCCTGCGAGCATTGCCGCAGCGGCGCAGCTGCATAGCGCGTAACGGCTAAGACCCAAGCTTCTCATCTTCCCTGTTCCTCGCTCCGTGGACGCCACGAAGCCGAGTAACGTTTCGGCTTAGCCCTGCTGAGCCCCCACTGTCGCAATGCCGCCTGAGGCCAGAGCACGCCGGCCAGGCGTTCGCCGCCACGCCACCGATCGGCGGCGCCTCGTCGCTACCGGCTGAGGTGTTCGAGGGCAGCCTCGATCTTCAGGATCGTCGAAGGGTGTGGTGTCGTCCCATCGTTGACGAACGCCTGGAGCTTTGAACGCGCTACGCCGCTCATGCGTGCGACTCGCTTAATGCCGGCCGCTCTGACCGCCACGCGTAAGGCTTTGAGCTTCTCCTCGGGGCTGCGATATTCCAGGACATTGGTCGCGCTAAGCATCTCAGCTGTAGCGTCCTCATGCGTATCCGTTGGATCGACGGTGATCTCTTTGCCTATGCGCGTGCGCAACTCACAGCTTCAGGGATTTGTTAATCGAAAAACGACGCCAAACGCCGCGACGATGGCGAAAATCGAGGTGGCCCTCGGAAGCTTGTAGCGGTGAAGCTGCGCGGCTAGGGGCGCGGCGACAGTCTTTCGCGCACTTCTGGATCGCTTAGAATTTTCTCTATGTCGTGACCAAGAGAATAGTTTAAGAACGTTCGAATTGCGGCGATTGCGGCGAGTTGACCGATCTGCGTCCACGACGGCGCGATTACCGTGCGAATTATATCGGCCGCCAGCAAGAACTGGATGCCAAGCAGGAGCCACGTCGCGTAGCGCGTCCACACCTCTTTCGCTTTGACGATCCACACCTCCCGACGCACGAAGGCCTCAGCGATTCGATAGACTGCCAGGACCGATCCGATGAAGACCGTTAGGACTGATGCCGCTTCGACGATGAGTGCGAGCGCAGACGACACCTCGATGAAGACGCGTTCGATCGAATCCATACCTAAGAATCGACCCGAAGGTGGCTTAGAACTGGTCGATCCCCGCCGCGACCATCGCCTCCGCTTCTTGCTTTACCTCCTCTTCGCTTGCAGTGCGTTTCTCTGTTAGAGCGATCGTTACGTTACCGATCTTGCCCGTGAATTTGTTTTTGCCCTTAGCATAGTCCGACGTCACGGGAGTGTAGAGATCCACGCCTACGTCGGCCGTCTCCACTCCAAAAATGAATGGAATCGTGCGTTCTATCCGCTCGGTGGCAACCTGTCTTCCGTTAACCGAGAGCGTGCCCGTTCCGCCGGAGCCCGGCTTCCCGCCGTCGTAGGCGAAATCATAGACCAGCGCAACGCGGCCGGCGGGCAGGCGCTCTGCGGCGGCGATTGTCGTGACGTTCCCCAAGAAATTGTAGGCGAACCGGGGCTTGTTATCTTTGACGTACAGGCTCCAGCCGGAGTGCATGCCGCCTTGCGCAATGATCACCCCGTCAGCGCCCTTCTCGGGTATCTCAACGTCGGCGGAGATGGAGTGAGACGTGTTCTTGACGTTGATGAAACCGTTTTCGGCCATTCCGACCATGCCATCGTACAACGTCAGCGACTTGCGTCCTCCTAGGACGTCTGGACGTCCGGCAATAGCAGGGTTGAACCGTTCGTAGACTCGGTCGTCGAGGGGCAGCACGTTGTACTTTACCGCCTCGGTCATGAAGGCAACTTGCATTTCCTTTAACTTTTCGGGGCGTTTCGCAGCGAGGTCGATCGCGCAGCTGAAGTCCTCCTCCGTGTTATAAAGCTCCCATTTGTCTTGGTCATACGTGGAACGAGGTTGACTCTCCCACGCCACCTTGTGCAGGGCAGTTGCGTACCATCCATCTTTGTAAATCCCGCGATTCCCCATGAATTCGGCATACTGGACGGTGTGGCGCGACTTTGCGCGAGGATTTTCGAAAGTATAGACGAGGCTGACGCCTTCGATCGGCTTTTGCGGTACACCGTCGACCGTCTTGGGCTCGGGCAACCCTGCCGACTCCAAGATCGTTGGCACCATATCGATTAGATGGCAGTATTGCGAGCGGATCTCTCCCTTCGCCTTGATTATTTTCGGCCAATGAACGACGGCGCCGTTCGTCGTGCCGCCGTAAGCCGTGTTGCCTTGCGCATAAGCAAACGGCGTGTTGTCCGCAATTGCCCAGCCCATCGGCGGAGTCATGTCGGAATGCGGCCCACCGAAATCGTCGAGATGCTTGAGCTGATCTTCGAGCGTTTCAGGAATCTGGTTGTACGAGTAAAGCGTGTTGAACCGACCGCCCGGGCCGCCGTTGGCGCTGGAGCCGTTGTCACCGGTAATGTAAATGATGAGCGTATTGTCGATCGCGCCCATCTCCTCGATCACATTGACCACGCGGCCGAGCTCATAGTCGGTAATCTCAGCGTAGGCAGCAAAAATCTCTTGCTGTCGTCGCATAACTTTCTTTTGATCTTCGGTCAGCGTCTCCCAGTCGGGCATCTCCGGCAACTTGGGAGTGAGTTGCGTGTTCGGCGGTACGATGCCGAGTGCTTTTTGCCTCGCAAGCGTTTTCTCGCGCTGCTTGTCCCAGCCCTCGTCGAATTTGTTCTTGTAGCGGTCGCGCCACGCCTCAGGCACCTGGCTCGGTGCGTGCGTTCCGGGTGTGGCATAGTAGATGAAGAAGGGCTTGTCGGGAGCCAGCGTTTTCTGCGTGCGGATCCACGAGATCGCATGGTCAGCGAGGTCGGTCTGGTAATAATAATCTGGATCTTCAGGAAGTTCGACGAGCGTTCTGTCGGAGCGCACGGGCGGCGCGAACATGTCGGCTTCGCCAGACAGCGTTCCGTAGAACCTTTCGAATCCAAACTGCGTCGGCCACGAATCGAACGGACCAACGTCACTCAATTCCCAGGGCGCGAACTCATGGCTTTTCCCGAAATAGGCCGTGCTGTAGCCGTTGTGCTTTAGGATCTCGGCTATCGGAGCCACGCTGTGCGGGCGCTTCGCCGTCATGCCCGGAAAAGCGGTGGCTAGCTCGGAGATTGCGCCCATCTCGGCGCTATGCGGATTGCGACCGGTGAGCACCGCCACCCGACTAGGCGAGCACAGCGGTGCCGTATGGAGATTGTTGTAGATCAGCCCATTCTTAGCCAGGCGTTCCAGTGTCGGCATGTTGATCACGCCGCCGAAGGTCTTCGTCGCACTAAATCCAAGGTTGTCGAGCAGGATCAAGAGGACATTAGGCGCGCCCTTTGGCGGTTTAACCTCGAAGCGCGGTGGCGGGGTCGCCTTCCGAGCGTCGAGTTCAGTGATCGGAGGATAGGACGGCTCCGCGATGGGGAGCGCGCTGCGATCGAGAGCATCTTCCGTCATGGTTTCGGCTCCTCAAATTCGGGGTGGGAATGTTTCAGCGCGATTCCCGGGCCACCTTCAAAGCTCTAGGATCCTTAAGTCGGAGATAAGATAACGTCGATGAAGAGAACTACCTCGCGGCTCGGTGTCGCCCTAACAGTGCTTTGCATCGTCGCCCTGGACATACTGACGCCGGGGCGCTACCGCATTACTCCCGTCTGGCTTCTTTACGTGGCGGCGGCTGCGTCGCTCGGATCAATGATAGCCGCCCGGCTGTCGCCGCATTCGCCGCTCCTTCGACGAGTTGAGCGTATCGCGATGATGGCGACAATTGGTCTCTTGCTGCTCGCCAATTCGCTAAACCTCCTCGACGTGCTTGACGAGGTCGTGTTTCATTCAGGCAACGTGCAAGCGATGCCGCTGATTTACGCTTCGCTGGCGATCTGGTGCTGCAACATGCTGGCCTTTGCGCTGCTGTACTGGGAGATCGATCGCGGCGGTCCAGACGCTCGCGCAAGCGACTCGCCCGGATACCCTGACTTCGATTTTCCGGCGTATAGCGATCCCTCGAAGGTTCCAGCTGGTTGGCAGCCGGGCTTTGTCGATTATCTGTTCATCGGTTTTACGACGACAACAGCCTTCGGCCCGACCGAAGCGATGCCGCTGACGGCGCGAGCTAAATTGCTTATCATGGCCCAAAGCATTGTCTCCCTCATCACTATCGTCGTCATCGCCGCCCGCGCCATCGGCATCATCCAATAGGAACCGGAGCTAAGACCGGGCCACCCTGCTAGATTGAGACCAACGATGCATCGCGCATGCAGCTGCAATCGCATAGTCGTGCGAAAAGCCTTATCCCATATAGCGTCTTCGACGTCTAGCGGCTTTTGCAAACGGCATTGCAAAGTTTGCACGAGGCGCTGCGCCGCGCCGTCCCGATCGCGAGAGTTGAAAAAAGCCCTGTAAAATAAGGCGTCTTAGTCGCGTGCCTGGTGCTGCCGCGAGCGAGATCGAGGGGGGCCTGGTTTTAGGGCCCTTCCCCTATGCCCGCGCCGCAGCTTAGCGGGATAAGAGTTAAGCGATTCAAACGCGATCGCCGCTGCTCGCAACGCCTCGCAAAGCGGCGCAGCTGCGGCCATACGCGACGCGTGCATGGCGTGCGCCAACCGTTGAAGCGCGGCCGAGCTCGCCCATTTCGTGCGCGACGTGTGGCGAGCCAGTGCTCAAGCGCAGGCGCCGGCACTGCAAGGCGTGCGCGCCCAAGGCGCGCCGCGAGCATGGGCTCCGCGCGATCGAAGCCGCACGCAAGGCGCTCGCAGCTCAGGCCGCCGCGGGCAACGATCCACGCCGCAGCGCCGTCGTGAACCAGGCGCGGAGTGAGGCGATAGCGGAGGGGCATCGCCGCAACCGCAGTTGGGCGCGCGAGCATCCCGGCCAGCGCGACGAGGTGTGGTTCAAGCGCGAGATCGCGCCGAAGCTCGACACGTTTGCGCTTAGCGAGATCGCCGAGGCGACAGGCTTGTCGCTCGCGGCCTGCTCGCGCATCCGCGCGGGCTCGCGCCCGCCTCACCCGCGGCACTGGGATGCCTTGCTCGCCCTGGTCAAAGCTGGAAAGGAGGCGCCGCGCCGAACCTAGCCAGCCACGAAACGTTCACGGATGGAGCAAGACAAGTGGGGATTTCACGTTTTAGCCGTGCGCTTAGCATTTGCGCGACCGTGGCATTTCTCGCAGGCTGCGGCGTATTGCAGCCACCGATCGGCGCGCCTGGCGCGATGCTCCAGAGCCCTGCACAGTCGGCTCCTGCGCGCTCCGGCTTTGTCGGATCCTATCGGGTTCTGCATGACTTCGGCCAAGGCGCCGACGGACAGGGACCGACGGGAACGCTGCTCGATGTGCTATGTAACAGTATACGAGGCGTCTTTGCTCAAAGACGCATTCAGCCGGTTGATATCATCTCGGGGGCACCAGCCCTCAAGGTTACGATGAAGCCAGATATCACGATTATGAATCATGAGCGGCGCCCCATTTTGGTGATGGACGTAAAATACAGGAAACCGATTCTTTTCGGACGCGAAGAGTACGGGCCAACATTTAACAGCTCTAGCATTTACCAAATCCTAGCCTACGCCGAAGCTTGCCGATGCGAAGGGATGCTTATCTACCCTCAATTTGGCGAACAAGTGGACGTAACTATGAAGCTCAACGACATTACTTTCGGCATAACGACGATTGATCTATCAAAGGATGTGCGTAGCTCCTTTAAGTGCTTTTCCGATCGCATACAGCAGAAGCTCCTGCCCGAAGCCGCGTGACCCGTTAGCGTATAACGCGCCTCAATGCTTGACCGTATCCGAGCAAGAAGGAAACGAACGTCGTGATAACGCTCGATGATGCTGTCGAACATTATCAATCGCAAGTGCCTGGACTTCGTTCGAGCTTTCGAAGAACGTTAGCCGAGCTTCGGCAGCGAGTCACGCGCGAAGGTCGTCTCTTTACGCATTTCTACGTCGACGCAATCTTTGAGGCAGCCGAGGAAGAGGTTCGTAAGCGAAATCAGCTTGCTGGAAGCAGCCTACGCCGTGCTATCGATAGCGGGCTGCCTTTGCGTGAGGATCAGGCTCAATCCGCGTTAGCAGCATGCTTCTCTCGCCTAGATTATCGGAGGGACTCCTTTTCGGACATTCCCGGCGCCATAACCGACGCGACAGATAACCTGGGGCGACGCGATACGGAACTGGAAAACAGATTCAGTCGCCACGTTGGCGAGATATTTGCACAAGCTGGGCAGGAGCAAATCGCCGAACTTAAGATGTATCTTAAGCAACGTGAAGAGAAGGGTGAGGCCTCGCAAAGGGAAAGACTCAAACTGAACTCGGCAGCTCTCTCTCTTTCGGTAGAAGCAATGAAGATGGACGAACAACAACTTGCCATATTAGAATACCTCGAACGGGAGGGCGACGAGTTGATGCCGCCCGCCCGTATGGTATCTGAAAAGACGGGCATCGACTTTGGCACTACGTGCGATGAGCTCACGATTCTTGAAAGAAGAGGACTTGTTTTTTGTGTCACGTTGCCGGGCCATCCCGTGCGAGATGGTCGCTTTCGCCTTGACGATGGCGGACATGCATTGCTTGCGGAAAGGCGAAAGGCTGCGCGATCAGTGACTACGGAGGTAACGGTGACTCAGGCTTCTATGCAAACGTCGAACGGCACTATCGATCCAAGGAAAGTGTTCGTTGTGCATGGCCGTGACCACGCCTTTGCCTCGGCAATGAGCGATTTTCTTCGTTCGCTAGACCTGGTGCCGATGGAATGGTCAGAGGCCGCGGCACTCACCGGCAAAGGCGCTCCCTATCTCAATGAGGTATTGCGCGCAGCCTTACGAGTTGCTCAATCAGTCGTAATCCTCTTAACGCCTGACAACGAGGCGCGGCTTCGACCCGCGCTCTTGGCGAAGGACGAGTCAGATGATGAGAAGGAGTTCAGATTTCATCCAAGGCAAAATGTAGTTTATGAGGCGGGCCTGGCTTTCGGCATGGCTCCTGACCGCACGATTATCGTTAAAGCTGGGCCCGTCCTTATAGCGTCGGACATGCAAGGTTTGAACTACGTTGCGTTTGATGGCGATGCAGGATCACGTAATCGGCTTGCGGAGCGGTTGCGCGTGTGCGGATGCAAGGTTCAGAGATCCGGCGAGGGCTGGCTTCGAAGCGGCATATTCCCGACCTATGCCGATCTCCTTGATAAATCACCCGAAGCGGCACCTCCTAAAACAAAAGAGGTGAGCGATCATGCGTTCGAAGTGCAGCCCCGGCTCCACTTACGGGTCGGTTCGGGTACGGGTGGTCCAGACGGCCATTACATCACAGGGTTTTTGAAGAATGTAGGTCGGGGTGTCGCCTACAATCCGACGCTGTTCTTGCCAGGTATCGGTGACATACTGCTGGATACGGTGATTAAGAAAGACGAATCTTTACCGCAAAAGATCCAATACGATAACAAAGACGTGTTTACAAGTTTTCTGTCGGACAAAACGGTTCGTGTTGGCTTTGAGGACGAGCTCGGAAATCATTACGAACAAGAAGGCCAGGTACAACAAGCGCTCACACCGGGCGGAACGATAGTTTCGTACGGAGTTAACGGCTTAGACAAACCCGAGCTGGTTGCTAATGGATCGTAAGGCCGTTTGTCAAGAGGAGTCAGGTTGCTCCCGGGCTTGTGCAGCACGATGACGAATGTTCTCTGCGGCCTTTGCCTTAAACTGACTAGCGATTGACTGCACCATAGCGTTTCCTTTAAAGGACGCTAAACGGCGGTCGATCTCATCGTAGGCCTCTTGGACCGCGGCCTGGACTCTTTCCTCGTCGGCCGCATTAAAGCGCAACGGAACAATGTGCCCCTGTAGTTGCTGAAGAGCCTTTGAAACATCTTCAAGACTTTGGATTACCTGATCGAGTCCCTCGACGCGCAAAGAGAATCCCATGGTGGCCAGTACCTCGCGGCTAGGAGAAAGTTGCGGCGGAAACGACCCAACCCGGACCCGAACGAGGACTAGGACCGCAGCGGCGGGCGAAAGGCCCGGACCAGGGCGGACCCGAGCAGGACCCGGACGTTTTCGCGGTATCTGTATTATCGAAAAAGAAAGCGGGTTAGACTATGGACCTATTCCAGCAACATGCTGCTGGCATCTCCGCAATCGTGGCAGCTTTTGCGTTTTGCGTTTCAGCCGGAACCTTTGTATTTTCGGCGGTACAGTATAAGCAGGCGAATACTCTTCGGCGCTTTGAGAAGTATTATGACATGAGCAAGCGTTTCGATGACAATGAGACGGTGCAAGAGGTCATTGGGCTGCTTAGAGCTAGCGAATCCGAGAAACTCAGACAGCTGGCTCTTTCAAAGAAGGAAACATTTATTTGCTTCATAGAGGATGTCGCAGTAATGCAGAACTCTGGCTTAATAAACCCAGCACTTGCGGCATATACGTTTGGCTATTACGTGCAGACGTGTCTGCAAAATAACGATTTCTGGGCAGGTCTCAACCGCGATGATCCTTTTTTCAAAACGTTTCGAGAATTCGCTACGAACGTCGAGGGTCGAATAGCGCTGGTTCATGGCCGCGACATTCGCGTGTAACTACACACCGGTTCACTCGAACCTCCGAAGTCTGGGCCGGGGAAAAGCAACCAAGCCCCGGACCCGGACGTTTTGGCCCTATCTGTATTATCCATTATCCCGTGGATTTTGCCGAGGGATACTACACAAGAGCCCCGGCAGTTCCGGTGCCGCTTGCTTGCGAGGCTACCACGAGCTAAGCTGCCGCATGCAGAGGGCTTGGGCGGGGGCTAGTGGGTTTGCAGACGCTCCTTGAGTAGGCCCTTGTCGCGAACCAAATTGAAAGGGTCGGGAAGAAGTTCAGTATTGCGACGATGACCGCAAAGAACAAAGAGTTCTCCAGCTCTACTGAATCTACCGAGACCGTTACATGGCTTGGCGCGGCGGGTGAAAAGCTCAGCGGCAGGTTCATCCCGATCCGGCTACCCCAGACCGAAGCATAAGCGAGGAAGGCATACAGCACAATTAGTGCACTAACCGAAAGGCGCTTCCGCGCGGCGACGACGCAGACAGGGATGAGCACTATCGAATATGCGAACACGCCAAGATACGAAATGCTAATCAGGCCTAGTAAGATTCGATCGAGGAGGGCTGTTGCTTCGAAAACGTAGAGTGCAACCGCACCAACGTAAACGGCGGGTGCAAATCGGCCAAGAGGCGACGTCTTCATGCGTTTAGTGGCATTCTGCGCAGAGCCGCTCGGCTTATCATCCCATCGACTTCGACTGATACCCGCGGCAGAACGCTACCTTGCGGGGCTCACGACGGCGCCCCACACGTCGTCCTGCCTACCAAGGTCTACGCGTTTGATTGGGCTGCCACTGGGATATTTGAACGTTTCGAAGTACGAGTCGAACTTAGGCTTATTTGACGGCTGAGTAATAACCCCACCTTGAATCCAGAACTGTGGATATTCAGCTCGCGCTTGCATCGCCAAAGCTACCGTCCCAACGATGGTCGCACCACTGCCGGAAATTTGCAGCTGATTTATTACGGTACGAATCTTCCTAGTTTGCTTAACCTCTTGATACGAGCCAAGGTCCAAGAATTGGCCGTCCCAAAGGATCGGTTCGAAATTCGCGCCACCCAGATAATTACCACCAGGGACGTTAATATTATGAAAGGTGCTGCTGCCACTCGAAAGTTCAACCAACGCAAAACTCTGATTGGTGTATATTCCGTTAACGAACAGATCGCCAACGTTATCGTATGCAACGTCGCTGCTGTAGTAGATGTCTTTATCCACGTATTCTGTGGGTTGACCTTGAGCGTTCTGAAAAACGTAAACGGCATCGCTGAAGGTAACTGCGACAAGGTTTCCGGTCACGGGGTCGACGGAGCAACCAACGGCTCTTGGGAGCGGTAAAAAGTTTATCGGATGCGTCCCACCGTGCGCGTACTCGTAAATGCCGCCGTCGGAATACTCAGAGGAACCAGCGATAAAAATATCTCCCTTTTTATCGGCACACTCGTATTGTGGCCCCACTATGCCGGTCAAGGCGCCAACCGGCTTCCCGGCGGGGTACGTGTAGACAAAACCGGTTTCATTGTCGTTTCCCGCGAGGTACAAAAGGTCGTTACGCTTTGCTTCCGGCAGCATCCAGGACGTGCCATGCGCGGTGTGGGTTGCGATCGCCGAGGTTTGCGGCATAGCGCCCGGAGCCCCGATCGGCGGCTGCGACCCGCCGCACCCAGCCAGCATTGCCGCGGCGACGCAGCTGCTTAGCGCACAGCGCCCAAAATCCAAGCTTCTCATCTACCCTTGCTCCATACTTCGTGAATGCTCGCTCTGCCAGTTCAGCGCCGGGCTAACGACGAGACCGTGTGGATAACGCACGCCGTTCGTAGTGGTTTTCCTAGGAAGTCCGCCAGCGGGGATAACGATAATAGGACGTTTCCAAACACAGGACCCAGCACAGTGGTTCGGGTCTATTAACCTTCCGTAAGTAAGTCAAACGGAGAGCAGGCGAGCAAAATCCTCCCCTGGCCTGCGCAAGGGTGGCCCTATGTGGCTGATTTTAGCCAGCCGAACGCACCTCCGCAAACTCCGAAGTGCAAAAAAGCTGGCTCGGGCCGCATCCAAGGCATTGGGGGGCCCTGACCGCTCTTGTAAAGCGGGAACAGTTCGGGTGAAAGATTTTTGAGGGTTGCAAGTAAACCTGCGCCTGAGGTGCTAACATTTCTCCTCGCTGCGGCCGTTGGTACGAACGCTGAGCCTGCGCCGCCAAGAACGCTGGCCGGTGTTATGCTTGGCGCGACGTTGGCCGCCGTTACGACCGGTCATCCCAACACGAATAGTTTTCGAACCAGCTCCGGCACGAGATCGACTTGGAACACACCGGGGGGCGGCACCGTTGCCGTTTCTGCTGATCATGCTGCCAAAGTTGTGGAGATCGACTTTTTGGCGAAGCAGGGCGAGGATGCAGACATTGACCTGCCCTGCGTAAACAAGTTCCCGATTCAAGACTCCCACGTCAACCTTGACATCGCCATCGAAGGAAGCGCTTGCGTTCCGATCAGCGACGGCGCATATCGACTCAGGGACGGGTCGGTGCTTTTCGTTTGGTTTGAAGGCCCTGGAGACGGGCAGCTCCAGGAAGCGCGGTGGTACCGACCCGTATCCAACGAGAATCTGACGCTGCCAACCGCTCAAGTTACTGCAACCGTATACGAATGCGCGCACGATGCAAACGATAGTCCAACCCTTAGAATAGCTGACGTGGATCGGCTCTTTGCTTCAGTTCCGGTCACGCCGCAGTGGTCTTTTCAAGAACCCGTCTGGCAGACCACAGTAGCCTTACCCGTGGGCCACTACATTATTGACTCTCGCACCAAACATTGCACGGGGGAGAGCGAACAGCTAGTCGCAATTGCAGGTCAAACACGCCACGTTACTGTGACCCTTGATTATCAAGCCACGCCAACCAAATTCATAGCCAGAGTCGATGAGAATATGTATGCATCTGCGGTGTATGGCGTTTTGCCAAGCCTACCGTCGCGAGTCGAAATTATGGCGGCCGACAGCATCATCGGGGAGCAGACGCGCCGACCGGCCACGATTGACGGCAACTTTTATGAGTTTGATCACCTACGGTCGGGCCGCTACGTCGTGCGCGTAGTCTTCGGAGACGTCGTCGCTAGTCGCGAAGTGGTCATACCAAAAGACGTGTACGGAGCAACGGTGCGAGCCGATCTCACGACGGGCGAGGCCAGCGAAATCGTCAGAACTCAAGCTGCGGGGACCGGATATTTTACAGTCAAGAACTACATGCACGAGAAGGTAGAGACCCACCGACTGGGCCCCGCGACCGTCGATCGCTGGACGAACGAGCTGACTGCGCCGAGCGACTACAATATACGAACGCAACGGATCGGCACGCCCGTCCTTCATGCCCTTGAGGTAGCGCAACATTTTCTCTCGTCCGATGAGAGGGTGCCGCCAGGTTTTAGGACCTTGTCGGCCTTCTCCATTGGGATCGGGGGCAGCAATTCCGAGATATTCGTGAACCTCGTGCCAGTCGACCTAAACGCGTGGCGACGAAACGGTCCCAAGAGACCTGAGAGCTGCTATGTGCCCGAATGGGACGGGAATCTGACGGTCGTCGTCAACGAGAAAGCTTGGCGGGTCGATGAAGTTGTTGTCTGTCCATAGCACGGAAGGATCGCAACATCGCTCGCCGGGTCCGGCCGAATCGCAGGCATCGATCGGCGCGCCAGGCGCGACGGCGCAGGTACCCTACGCGCTCCGAAAGTGATGCTTGACGCCGGCTCCATACGGGGAGGCTTTCCAGCGGACTACTACGCACGGATGATCCCGCCACAGGATCAGCCGCTCGTTCGCGCCATCGCCGCGGCAACTGGAACGGACCGGTACCCAAAGATTGATGTTGAACTGCAGAGCGGTACGGATAAACCGTGGACCTGCGCTTTCGAAGGCAGCGAGGACCGAAGCTCGCTCTTTACAACACCGAATCCGCTCGTCGCGGGGCTCGCTGCGAACGAGTCATACGTACTGTACCTCATAAATGCGCGGACGCATCGCATCGACGAAGTATCAATCTCAACTCCCGCAGAGTGCGCAGCGTCCGACTTAGCGAATGGGAGATTGTTCGTGGCCACGGCAATAAACGTCGTAGCTATCGGAAGGAGCGGCTTTTTGTGGGGCTCCAAGCGAGTATCGCTCGACGGCATATCGATGCTAACCTACGCGGAGGGTTGTGTCCGCGGCGTCGGAAACGAGCCCGGAGGAAATCCGGTGAAGTTTTCCGTCAACGCATCAAGTGGCGAAGCGCACGGTGGATTCGACTTCAACCTAGCTGGACCGGAATAGGCCTACCGCCGTTGCCGCGCTCGCGAGGCCGCATCGCGCTAGCCGGCGTTGCGGCTTAGCCTAGGCTCTCAGCTGCCGCAGCCCGGCGGCGATCGCAAATGCCTCGCAGTTAGCTCGCGGCGCGCTCGCAGTCTCCCTGTTAAGCGTTATGATCTAAGCTGCGAGGCTGCTGCGAGCTACGCTGCCGCGCTGCGAGGCGCTCGCAGCTGCAATGCGTGCAAAGCTGCAAGGCGACAACGGCCTCGCCATCGGAGGCCGGGGTGCAGGGGTTGCGGTGCCGAAAATGTACCCGCGAGTGCGAGAATGTGGCCGGTCTACGGCTTCAACGAGAAGACGGTTCCCCATCCGGCCATGCCGCCGCTAGTGGTTGTGCCGTAGAGCGTGTCATTGATCTTGAGCAAGCCCGCGTACGGGTGCTTACCGTCGTTGTCGCCCGAGCCGAAACTGTAGACTACCGTCTCCGCACCGGTCGTGCTTATTCTGTAGACGGTCCCTTCGTCGTGGGCGCCGCCAAGCTCCGTCGTGCCGTAGAGCTCACCGTTCATCTCGGTCACGCCCGCGATCGGGTCCTTTCCGTCGGAGCCGCCGCCGAAGCTGTGGAGAACCGTCTCCACGCCCTGAGCAATGCGATAGACGGTCCCGCGGCCGTGCGCGCCGCCCGCGTTCGTTGTGCCGTAGAGCGTGCCCTTTACGCCCAGCACACCAGCAAAGGGGGTCTTCCCATCGGAGCCCAAGCCGAAGTAGTGCACCACCTGTTCCGTACCGTTGTTAAAAAGTGAGTAGACGGTGCCTCCATCGGCCACGCCGCCTCTAATCGTCGTGCCGAAGAGCGGGTCGCCATTCACATTGGTCAAGCCCGCAGTGGGGCTCGCACCGTCGTAGCCGAGACCGAAGTCGTGCCCTTTGAAGAATTTATACGGACGTTTAACATAGACGATTCCCCTATCGTACCGGCCACCATACGTCGTCGTGCCGTAAAGGGCGTCGTTCTTGCTAATCAAGGCGCCGTCCGGGTGCGCGCCGTTGTCGCCATCGAAGCTGTGCACAACATTCTCGTTGCCGGTTGCGTCTATAGTGTAGACGGTTCCCTTGCCGTGTGCGCCGCCGAAGCGCGTTGTGCCGTCGAGCGTGCCGTTCACGTCAAGTAAGGCTCCTCCTCCGGGCGAATCACCGTCTGGGCCCGAGAAGCTGTGCAGCACCGTTTCCGTGCCGGTTTTGCTTATACTGTAAACCGTCCCGAAGTCGTGTAAGCCGCCCAAAGGCGTCGTGCCGTAGAGCGTGCCGTTCACTTCGATCAAGGCGCTTTCAGGGCTTTTCCCGTCGTTGTTCGAGCCGAAGCTGTGCAACGTCTGAAAGGTGATCGCCGGCCGAGTATGAGTCGCTTGAGTTGTAGCCGTAACGGGCGCGATTGTAACTGGCGGCTGCGATCCGCCGCAGGCTGCGAGAAATGCCACGGCCGCGCAAATGCTAAGCGCGTGGCTAAAACCTGAAATCCTCACTTGTCTTGCTCCATGTTCCGTGAACGTCTCGGGGGCTGGCTACGTTCGGCGTGGCGCCTCGTTTCCAGCTTTGACCAGAGCGAGCAAGGCATCCCAGTGCCGCGGGTGCGGCACGCGCCTGCCGCCTCGGATGCGCGAGCACGCCGCGAGCCAAACGTCGTTGCAAACTTTGCACGAAGCCCCGAGCGGGGCAGGGCGATCGGCGGATGCGCGAAAACCCCTTATTTTACGAGCTTTTTGCGAGGCCCGGCGATCGAGGCGCGAGGCCCAGGGGTGGCCCGGTTTCGGCCCTTTAACCCTATGCCCGTGCCGCAGCTTAGCGGGATAGGAGCTATCTAATTCAAAACGCCGCCCCCTCCCGGCCGTCTAGGCTCAGCCGATCGAGACGGCGCGATCTAGGCCGCGAGGCTGCTGCGAGCTAGGCTTCTGTGATGCGAGGCGCACGCAGCCGCAATGCGAGCGGGGCGTCTCAGCAACGACGTCCTTGCGATCGCGGGCACTGACCGGGCGCGGGGTAGAGGCGCTGAACGCCCGCATCCGCTCACGCAATCGTTAATAAGGAAAGGATTGGAGCGCAATCCCCGTGGTCCAGCGATGCGGGCGGCTCGGCTAATGGTTGGGCAACGACACGCCTTGCGCCGCGAGGGAATGGCGAATTGCGCCGAGTTGTTCAGACGAGAAAATTTGGCTGAGCGCTTGTTTTAGTTGCTCGGGGGTCATATTGTTGACGTTCGGCTCGAGCTTCCTTAGCTGGCGGAGCTGGCCGATCGTCGGGTTTGCGGCCTTGACCGCGGTCTCTAACTGCTGTTTGGTAGGCGGTTGCGACTGTGCCATCGCGGCGGCCCCGGTAACGACGAGAGCTGCCGGCATAACGGCGGTTCCAAGGACGCCAGCCAGCGCGAGGAGACGAAGTGTTTGCATGAGGACACGTTCTTTCTTATGGCTTAAGCGGTGATTTTTCGAGTCATCCTCCCTTTCCGGCGAGCGCAGCCCGATTCCGCCTCATTTCATAAGCGCGTTCGCGCTCTTTGCGGCATCGCGCCCGGCACACCGATCGGCGTCTGCAATCCGCCGCAGCCTGCCAGCAATGCCAAAGCGGCGCCAATCGTTAAGGCGTAGCCGCTAAGACCCAAGCTGCTCATCTGCCTTGCTCCCCTCGCTCGTGAATGCCACGCAGCCTAGCATCGTTTCGGCTTAGCCCAACTGAGCCCTCGCGGCGGCCAATCCGGGGCGCGATCTAAGCCGCTTTGCCCGCCATGCGGCACCGCGACGCTGCGCATCTCGGTAGTGCTCGCGAAGCCCAGAGCCTGCAATGTAGCGCGGCCTCGCGAGCGCGACGCCGTGAGAAGTGCGGGGCGGGTTATGGCGCTAGTGCGAATACGGTGCCGTAATCGCAGCTTTGTGAAGCGGATCTAGGGCAACTTGGGAGTGAAATTCCGCCCGCAGCGGTCGTCCCGTATAGCGTTCCGTCTACATCAATCAATCCCGCTTCGGGAAGGAGTCCATCGTTTTCACCGTAGGTAAAGCTGTGGAGCACACGTTCATTTTTACCATCGGTCGTTACGCGAAAGACGGTTCCGGATGTCCCACTACCACCTGCCGAAGTCGTTCCATACAGCACTTCCTTTACATCAATCACGCCAGCCGTAGGGCCGATCCCATCCGAACCGTTATTGGTGAAGCTGTGCAGCACTTGTTCATCTGTTCCGGTTTCGCGGACCTTAAAAACAGTTCCGTAGTCGGCCGAACCGCCTGCTTCGGTTGTGCCGTAGAACCAACCATTCTTGGCGATTACACCTGCTTCGGGAGCCGAGCCATCTTTGGTCGATGGGCCAAAGCTAAATACAATCTTTTCGACGCCCGTCGTGCTTATGCTGAAGATGCCTCCGCCGCCGTTACCACAGTCGCCTGGGGCCGTTCCGTAGAGCAAGCCGTGTACGTCTATTAGATTCGACAGGGGATAGGCACAATCGGGCTGGCCACTGAAACTGTGCAGTACCCGCTCACGACCGTCTGAAATGCGAACGCTGAAGACCGTTCCGGCGCCGTAGCTGCCGCCCTGGTAGGTCGTCCCGTAAAGAACGCCGTGCAGCGCGGTCAGGCTCGCCCTTGGATCGACCCCGTCGGCCCCCTTGCCGAAGCTGTGCAGCACGCGCGCGTTTTTGCCATTCGTCCCGACGCTGAAGACCATGCCGGCGTTGAACTTGCCACCCCCCACGGTCGTACCATAGAGCATACCATTGACAGCGACAAGCCCTGCTACGGGGCCGCCCTCATAAGCCTCGAAGCTAAGCAATACGCGCTCATTTAGTCCGCTCGTGCCGATGCTGAAGACCGTTCCAGCGCCAGGGAGGCTGCGAAAGTAGTATGAACCGCCGTATTCAGTCGTGCCGTAAAGCGTGCCGTTGACGTCGATCAGCGGCGCCACCGGGAAAGCACCGTATAAGCCGAAGACATTGCTGCCAAAATCGAACAGCACTCGGTATTTTGTACCAGTGTTGCGCGCTTGCAGCCGCGTAGCAATGCTTTGCGGCATCGCGCCCGCCGCGCCGATCGGCGGCTGCGATCCGCCACATGCCGCAAGCAAACACGCCGCAACACCGGATAATGCGCAACGTCCAAAACGTGAAGCCACCAGTGCTCCATCCTCCGATAGCAAGCTTCGACGGCGGGGCCGGCTTCCCGGAGCCGCGTGCCAGCCACCATCCTTCCGCGATAGGAACGAAGCGTTAATGAATTGCCATACCTGTGGGCCAAGCAAGACCCGTGTGACTTCCCCCGATTACTCTGATCGGACGAACGTTACCATTTGAGCCCGCCTCGTAGACCGCAACGCGGCCCTCAAACTTCTTTGCCCCTTTGTTGAAGATATTCGCTACGTAGATATTGCCTTTAGAATCGACCACAGTTCCTTCCGTACCGGCTATCCCGGCTCGATGGCCGTGAATATCTTGGATAGGCCCGACGTTACCGTTTGCGCCCGCAGCGTAAACCGTCGCGCTATTGTCGTCGTAGTTGGCTATGTAGATGTTTAGGCTTGAGTCAAGCGCAACCTGAGTGGGCAAATATATTCGCGTAAGGGCGCCTTCGATGGTCCGCGTCGGTGCGGCGTTCCCCTTGCTGCCCGCGGGATAAAAGGTGATGTAGTTGTAACGGTTGGTAACGTAGATGTTGCCGCTTGCGTCCAATGCGATGCCATTGGGGAGTACGAGTTGCGTGCTCGGGCCTAGAATTGTTTCTATTGGCTTGACGTCGCCGGTCGCGCCTGGCGGGTAGATAGTTATCGATCCATTTCCGTATTCATCCGTTCGGCTGTTTAAAGCGTAGATGTCGCCATTTACCGAATCGATGGCGATCCCGGTTGGCGTCGCCAGTCCGGTCTTCGGGCCGTGGATGGTCTCGACCGGCTTGGCGTTGCCGGTAGCGCCCGGCGCGTAGACAGTCACGGAAGAAACAGCCGTGTTTGCCGCGTAGATGTTGCCGCTTGCGTCCACAGCGACATCATGCGGGAAGCGCAAACCGGTTTTCGAGCCCTGTATGTCTTGGATCGGCTTCGCATCGCCGGTCGCGCCGATTGGGTAGACGGTCACGCTGCTGGTATTCCGGTTCGCGACATAGAGGCATGGACATGAAGTGGTGCCGTGTTCTCTCAAGTCTCCATTGCCGTGAGCGGAACTTGGTAGGCTCGGTGGTATAACGCCCGGCGCGGTGATCGGCGACTGCGATTCGCCGCAGCCTGCCAACAATGCCGCAGCCACGCAGCTATTTAACGCGTAGCGGCCAAGATCCAAGCTTCTCATCTACCCTGCTCCTCGCTCCGTGAACGCCGCGCAGCGCACCTTAGCGCACATCGGCTGATATTCAGTATGATCACTCGTTTAGGTTACCAACTAAAAACGACAAGCCCGTTGCCCGTAGCGTTTTTCCAATTCTGCCAGTAGTGCACTTTCGTGGCGCGCGACTCAGCATATGAAGAACCGCCGCCTCCTCCACCGCCGCCGCCATAGCCGTTACAAGCGCTACCGCCCCCACCACCGCCAAAGTAACCGCCGCCGCCGCCGCCGCCAACGTAGGGCGGCGAGCGCATCGTACCGCCGCGCCCGCCGACACCGCGCGCGCCATCAGCACCTCGACTGCCAGATCGTCTGCAAGGGCGCCCGAAGTCGGGCGAAACTCCGCCTGCGCCCTCGAAATCGGGCGGGGATCCGCCTGCGCCCCCGGCGCCGCCTTCAGTTTGAGTGCCGCCCGCACCGCCCAGCCCCCCATTGGAACCGCCATATGTATTGCCAGGGGCACCACGGCCGCCGACGAGACCGCCCCCTCCACCACATCCGGTGTAAGTGTTGTCCGAGCTGCTGTCTTCCCTATTGTTGCCGCCTTGGCCGCCACCGCCAGCGGCCACAAGGATACGGTTCTGCCGTCGACCCGGCGGAGTGCGGACGTCAGACGCGCCGCCTCCGCCGTCGGCTGCGGAACCGCCGCCGCTGCCTCCACCGTTGAAACCAGGGCCCAATCGGCTGCCCCCGCCGCCGACATATATAATCAATCGCTCTTTTGGTCTAACGGGAATCACCGCATAAACTCGCCCGCCGTTCCCGAACGTACGCCCGGAATAGGTCTTGTTCGCGGTGCACCCGCCGCCGGCTGCGCCGCGCACGACGACGCTAATGCGCGTGACGCCGGTCGGCACCACGAACTCTTGCTCTTCGCCCGTGTAGTGAAACGTGGCGTTTCCGCCGACTGCGGTACGGAAGTCGGCTCGCGCGCCCGGCACGACCGGCGGCTGCGATCCGCCGCAGCCTGCTAACATTGCGGCAGCCACGCAGATACTTAACGCATAGCACCCGAACCGTGGGTTCCTCATCTTGTGCTCCTCGGTCCGTGGACGCCACGGCGCCCAACAATATTTCCGCACGCCTGCTCAATTCCATCGCAGCAACCAAGCTCGCAGCGTCAAAACCACCTCAGCCCATGCCTCCGCGGCCACCTCGCCGAATCGGCGGCGCCTCGTCGCTACGCGGTGAGGCGTTCGAGGGCCGCCTCGATCTTCCGGATCGTCGAAGGGTGTGGTATCGTCCCTTCGTTCACGAACGCCTGAAGCTTTGAACGCGGCCGCCGCTCATGCGTGCGATTCGCTTAATGCCAGATCAACACCTCAAGATAATTGGCATTGGGATAGCGGGTCTACGCGTTAAGCGCCGCGATCTATGCCGCTAAACTGCGAGGCGCTCGCAGCTGCGATGCGAGCAAGGCTGCAAGGCAACAACGGCCTCACAAGCGCGAACGCCGTGCAAAGGGCGGGGCGGCGGGGGAGAGATCAGAGGTCGCGTGAGCTACGTTAAATAAGTTCGATCATGTGAGCGCATTCGGGAGAAGGTGAGGCATCATTAAGAAGCAGATCTGGTTCGTGACTGGGGCGGGCCGCGGTATGGGCGTCAACATCTCGAAGGCTGCTCTGGCTGCGGGCCATGCAGTCGTCGCTACAGGGCGCAGCCCCGAGCGAATCAAGTCCGCGCTCGGAATTCACGATGACCTCCTCGTCGTTAAGCTCGACGTTACTAATCCCGGCGACGCGAAGGATGCCACGCGTGCCGCCGTCCAGCGGTTCGGCCGGATCGACGTTCTTGTTAATAACGCGGGTAACTTTTACGCCAGATTCTTTGAGGAAATCGCACCCGAGGAGTTCCGCGCGCAGGTCGAGACCACCATGTTCGGCCCAATGAATGTCGCTCGCGCGGTCCTTCCTGTCATGCGCGCCCAACGCTCCGGCCTCATCGTAGCTATTTCTTCAACTGCTGGCGTCGTTGGTCAGGAATTTTGTACTGCTTACTCAGCGTCTAAGTTCGGGGTCGAGGGCTGGATCGAGTCCCTCACTCCAGAGGTCGCGCCCCTTGGCATCCAAACGATGCTAGTCGAACCTGGCTTCTTCCGTACTGAACTCCTCACGCCGGAGTCGACGATATATGCCAAGCCCTCAATCGACGACTACGCGGAGCGCAGCGAGCACACTGTCGCCGCGTGGAACAACACGAACGGAAAGCAGGGCGGTGACCCCGCTAAGCTTGCTGAGGCGCTCGTATATCTCGCAAGCCTGGACGAGCCGCCGCTTCGCCTCGTGGCGGGTGCCGATGCGGTTGCGGCCGTTAAGAAGAAGGCAGACGAGCTGATCTCGCAGGCAGATGCCTACGGCGAGCTGTCCGGTAACCTCGCGCTTGAAGACGAGCCGCCGAAAACGAAGCCGCTAAGCCAAGCCGCCGCACTGCGAGGCTAAGCTGTAACGCATCCTAGCGCGATGCGGCCTAAGATGTCGCCGCTAGCGTCCACTGCGATGCCTAGTGGAAAGTTGACGAAATAAATATTCGATCTGCTGCCGCCGCACTGCGGATACTCAGCAATGATATTATCAACAGAGTCGGTGACGTAGACATTTCCCACTGCGTCGGTTGCGACATCAACTGGGTTTCGGAGTTGTCCCGAATACGTGCAGCTCGGCGAAGAGTTGCTGGGCTTGTACTCCGTTACGTTATGTCCGCCTCCGTTGGCAACGTACAGGTTGCCATTCTTGTCGATCCACTCCCCATAGCTTCCATTGAGACCTTTCTTGATCTTTCGGGCGTAGTGATAGGTCTTGTTCTTGAGCACTATCACCTCGTTACCGGAAATGGAGACAAAGAGGTCGCGGTCGATCGCTGCCGGATGTGAGTTTACAATCGGGGCGAGCGTATGCAGCGGACCACCCGAGACGCCAGCCGTCTGGCTCGGTGCCGAGCCCTGCCATGTGCCGGAACATCCGGCAAGCACCGCAACCGCACTCGCGGTCACGGCGGCGCCCGAAAACGAACGCTGAAGGGCCGAAGAGTCCATAACTCCCCTTTTACGCGACCGCGAATCACTCAGCCGCGCTTATGCCCACGATAGCACTTCGGCCTGGCGTGCGCAAGGTGGCTTACCCATATGCTTATTGGACAATCTCGTCGTTATGGAGTCAATGCGAACGCGGTTCCACAGCCCTGGTGATGATCGCACTTCAAACTCCCGCCGCTGGGCGTCGTCCCATAAAGAGTACCGTTGACATCGATCATGTTGCTATTGGGGCTTGCCCCACCGGAGCCGCCAAGGAAGTAGTGGAGCGTCGTCAGATAGCCGGCGGTGGTAACACTGTAAACGACTCCACAGCTGTCGCACTGCCCGCCGGCCTCTGTCGTACCGTACATGATCCCCCTCACGTTTACCAAGCCGGCGTACGGGTAGCGCGGACCGTCGCTCGCGGGAGTGAAGGTGTGCAGCACCTTCTCCCTGCCGGAAGTGGTAATGCTATAAACGACTCCGCAAGCAATCTGACCAACTTCATAACATATCGCATCGCCGCCCGCAGGCGTGGTGCCGTACAGGGTGCCACTCACGTCGATCAACCCCGCGGTCGGCATCGCGCCGTCGGGTGCGCTACTGAAGCTGTGCAGCACTTTCTCGGTGCCGGTCGTGGTTATACTGTAAACGGTTCCGTAGCCGGATGACCCGCCGGTGTAGGTCGTGCCGTACAGAGTCCCCTTCACGTTGATCAGGCCCGAGACTGGGAACGCCCCGTCGTGGTTGCGACCGAAACTGAAGAGCACTTTTTCCGAGCCGCTTGTGCTAATGCTGTAAACGGTTCCGTTGCCGGAGGATCCGCCCCATTTCGTCGTGCCGTACAAAGTGCCATTGACGTCGAGCAGACCCGCGTACGGCTGTTGTCCGTCGTATTTATGATCGAAGCTATGAAGCATCGTCTCCGTGCCGGTCGTGCTAATGCTGTACACAGTCCCGCAGCCTATTCCGCAGCCGCCACCGCCGTTTGCGGTCGTGCCATATAGCGTGCCGTTCACGTCGATCAAATTCCCGGCCGGGTTGGCCCCGTCGGAGCTGCCGCCATGGAAGCTGTACAGGACTTTCTCCGTGCCAGTGGTGCTCACACGGTAAACGGTCCCGCACCCACCCG